>JBARZW010000031.1:0-19345 GCA_049650305.1 Promineifilaceae bacterium (SeqCode) | reverse complement strand
CCCCTAGCATGACCATAGCCGCGATGAGTCGTAAAAAGGACAGGATGAAGCTGCGGATAAGGCTTGGTCTGTCTTTCGATTGCTGATCCAGAGGATTTGTGGCCATAGTCATCCCCCTATTCAACCCTTTACCTTCGGTACGTATTTAGCCTGGATCTGGTTGCGTTTTGTGTGGATTCATATTATCAAAAGTAATTTTCGCCCGAAAAACGGGTTAAATGCAAGCGAGTTTTTCCATGAAATTCGTCGAACCCAGTTTCGGCCGATTTTCTGACCCCAGAGCTTGTCGTCGCGTATCAGAAGCGATAGATGCCCTTGGGAAAACCCGCTGAGCTCGGCAGCTTCCCTGAGTGAGATTAGCTCGTCTAGCCTGGGCCAATGCTGGCCACTCTCCTCGTCATCTTCAAACATTCTACACATAGATTATAGACCAATCTGATGGCAGAGGCCTTGTCAAATAAAGAAGTGCCTTTGGTCGGAAAAATAGAGTTGCCTCATTCGGGATAGCCTCTGAAAAACAGTGCATAGCAGAATTGATCGGGGTATACTGTTTTAGTGCTGCTTTCGGGTTCGTTGGGAACCGTTATTGGAGCTGCGAGGAGCATCATGACAGATGAATATATCCCTCAGGTAATGAACATTCACGAGGTGGCCGAGATTACCCGCGAGTGGCTCCGGCTACCATTTACCGCCTTGCCCAGTAAGGGAAGATACTATGCAGCAAGGTCCGCCAGACTTGGCGTTTTCGTTAAGAGGCTATCGATCGTTTCATTGATCGCCTGACGCTGATGCCTTAAGCAACTTATAGCCGCGTTTCTTGAAGCGAACTATTATTGAATGGCCTTTGGAATTGTCAACCTTGCCCCAAATACCATAAATTTATCGTGATTCTTTCCGAGTGTGACAACTATGAACGATCTTGAGGTAACAGTACAACGTCTGCAGCAACACGAAGATGGTCAGCAGGCCTATTGCTGTATGACCGAGGTGCCAACGCCCTGGCCTGGCGCATTGTGCGCTTGCCGTGATTGGATGAGCCAAAACCTGGGTCGCTACGTCGAGGGGTACCATCTGCAGTTAACTGAAGGAGGCGTAGCTGGTCATCTTTACTACGCACCGTCCGAGCGCGCTCTCATCCCATATAAGGTGGAGAGCAAGGTGGCGGTGATGTACTGTGAGTGGGTACAACAGCGATACCAGAAGCAGGGTTATGGCCGTTACATCTTTGACACATTTCTGGAAGATATGGACAAGTGGGGCGCCAAGGGTCTTTTGGTAGAAGCCACCAATATCGAAGGGCAGATGCATATGGACCACTATCTGTCGCGGGGTTTCGAGGTGATTCTTGAGATCGGACACCGGAAGCTCATGTACCGGCCCATAGGCCAGGACGAGATTTTGGTTGAAGCATTGGAACCGCGGATCCGGTCCCATTCAGGCGTCCCGGTGGAGATACTGGTTCTGAGTGGTTATCTGTGCCCTTATGAAGTGGCTACCCTTATGCTGCTTCCTGGGGTTGCTAAGGAATTTGGGGAACAGGTTGTCCTTCACCAAATAGCCCTAACGCCCGAAACGTTACAAGATTATGGCGCTGCCCGGGGCATCTTCGTCAACGGCCGGCAGCGCTTGACCGGAGCCGAATCGGAAGAGGCCATCCGCCGGATCATACTCGAGGAAATCGAAGGTGGCTGAGCGATCGCCTTGGCCCAATTTGGGTCAATTCATTCACCGCCACCGCCGTCTCGAGACATTCCTGGACCGCATGCTCCGGCCGGTGGAACGAGTGACGAAAGGACCATTCTTCGGCTGCCAAATGTGTGGGCAATGTGTGCTTCATTCCACAGGGATGGTATGCCCCATGAATTGTCCAAAGGATCTGCGCAATGGTCCCTGCGGAGGTGTGGGGCAAGATGGCGCCTGCGAGGTTATCCCGGATCTGGAATGCGTGTGGCTGGGTGCTTACCAAAGGTCGCAGCGGCTGCTGTGGCCCGAAGAAATGCACGATCTCAGGCCGCCGATTAACTGGTCTCTTCAAGGTTCCTCATCTTGGATAAACGCTCTTACCGGTCTGGATCAGGTGGTTGGTGGCTGCAATGGTCAGCCAGATTCAGCACTGAATGTTGTGAACGATTCAGCACCAGAGGTTCTGAATGGGCCATAGTAATAACCATTCAAAGAGCCACCTATCTTCGATATTAGAAGCCGGTGAATTCGCGGTAGCGGCCGAGTTGTCACCGCCGCGTGGCGTCAATCTTGAGGCCATCGCCCATGATGCAAGCATTCTAAAAGATTACGCCGACGCGGTGAATGTAACCGACAACCAGGCTGCCAGCGTGCGCATGTCCAGCACCGCGGTCAGCGCACTGCTGATCCAGCATGGCATTGAACCCGTGGTCCAGATGACCTGCCGCGACCGAAATAGGTTGGCTATCCAATCTGACCTATTGGGAGCATCCGCGTTGGGTGCTAGGAACGTATTATGTCTGAGTGGCGATCATGGAAAATGGGGCGATCATCCTCAGGCCAAGAATGTCTATGATATCGATTCGATTCACCTCTTGCGCATGGTGCGCAACATGGTGGAAAATGGCTGCCTCGACAACGGTAAGAACATCGACCCCGCACCGAATTTTTTCATTGGTGCGGCCGCCAATCCTTTCGCGCCGCCATACGATTACCGGCCGTATCGCCTGGCGAAAAAAGTGGCTGCAGGAGCTCGTTTCATCCAAACCCAGTTGATCTACAACGTAGACCGATTTCGCGCCTACATGAAACAAGTCAACGATCTGGGCTTGCAAGAGCAGGTATACATCTTTGCCGGCGTTGGCCCATTCAAATCGGTGCGGACGGCCGAGTTTATGGCTACCAAGGTCGCCGGCATGGACGTGCCCCAGACCCTGATCGATCGGATGGCAAAGACACCGAAAGCTGCCCAACCGGAGGAGGGGATTCACATTTGCACCGAGATCATCGAGCAGGTGCGAGAAATTCCAGGCGTTGCCGGGTTGCACATAATGGCCATACACTGGGCCGAATCCGTACCAGAGATCGTCTCACGAGCAGGTCTGTACCCGCGTCCCAGCGCCAAGACCAAGGCCCTCACTCGGTTGGCTTCAAGGTCCTAGGCTATAGGTGAACGATAAAGCTTGTTTTGTGCAGATACCAGATATAAATTCTGCCAAATGTAACGTCTATCGACTATAAACCACGCATCAATTTCCTTCGATCTATTGTGAGCATCAATTCGTTTTCTATAAAACGACCGTATAAATTGACACTATGGTCGTGATTCTGTGTGATTAGCTTAACGCACTCAACCTCTCCAACCCTGGTCAGTCCCGTAGCACGCTTTAGTAGAGCTAGAAATACCTGTTTGAGCCGTCACGGGCAGGCAGATCTTCTATCATCACGAAGAAAAATACTTCTCATAGATCGCCAAATACATTCTGTAAGCTACACTAGAAAAGCTCCATACTGTCGATCAACAAAGAACACCGCCATATATAGTGATGGCGGTGTTCTTGACCCCTGTATATGGTGGGCCGTACAGGATTCGAACCTGTGACCAAGTGATTAAAAGTCACCTGCTCTGCCGGACTGAGCTAACGGCCCATGATTGACCGGCATTATAGCTTGCATGGGGGGTGTAGTAAAGAGATTTGGTTGCTGGTATCCGGTCACTGGTCGCCAGCATTAGCCTCTCTTGCCGGTGGTATGCCCCTCAACTATAATTCGATCCACTCGAAGCACAACTGCATCGGAGGCAATAATGGAATCAGACGGGTCTCACGAACAAGAGACCCCTACACAATCTCCGGAAGAACAGAAACCGGTTTATAAACAATCGAGAGAGGTTCTTGTACGGGAAATAGTCGAAACCCTGCTGCTCACACTGTTCATTTTCTGGATTGTGAACACCGTGACCGGCCGGTTTCGCATTGAAGGTTCCAGTATGTTGCCCTCCTTGACCGAAGGGGAAATGGTCATCATCAACAAGCTCAGCTACTATTTAGATGAGCCTGAACGAGGCGATATCATCGTCCTGCATTTCCCCAATGACCGCAGCCGGGAGTTCATCAAGCGTCTGGTCGGCCTGCCGGGTGATCACATCGAGATCGCCGATGGGATGGTTACCGTCAACGGCGTCACCCTTGATGAGCCCTATATTAATGAATCTCCGGCGTACACAGGCTCCTGGGAGGTACCGGACGGGCAATACTTTGTTCTAGGAGATAATCGTAATAATTCGAGTGACTCCCATATCTGGTCTTTCCTGCCCCGGGAGGATATCGTCGGCAAAGCCTGGGTCATTTATTGGGGACCAGAAGATTGGGGGCTGGTCCCGCACTACACCCAGCACGTAAGTTGATCTTGCCTGTCGGGTGGGCAATCCGTCATCAGGTATGCTGTCACGATCATTTGCGCCCTAGGTGCCCGGTTATCAAGATGCAGCTTAAATACGAATGAGCATCGAGCAAGATGAAATTACGTCATTGGTGCGAGAGGTGGTGAAACGAACCTTGGGTCAGTCTGGGCGCCGGCCGATCGTCAATGAAGAGCAGGTTCGCCAGATGCCGACCGGGTCAACTCAGATCGTGCCGGCCGGCGTTATTATCACCCCCCTAGCCAGCCAGATAGCTATCGAGCGCAAAATATCATTTGTACGGGACGGCTCACCGGCCGAGGGAACGACGTCGATCAATCAAACACCGCAGCCCGTCACGGGGCAGACATTCGCCAGCGGGCAGCAGGCCGTCGCTCTTGGGGCCGACCATGGCGGCTACGAAATGAAGGAACGATTGAAGGCAACGGTCGCCGACGCCGGCTATGGCGTTATCGACTGCGGAACTCACAGCAAAGAATCGGTCGACTATCCCGATTTCGCCTATGCCGTGGCTCGAATGGTGGCCGACGGCCGGGCCTGGCGTGGCATCATCATTGACGGGGCTGGTATTGGCAGTTGCATGGCCGCCAATAAGGTGCCCGGCGTTCGGGCAGCAATGTGTTATGATCAGGCTACGGCCGTAAACAGTCGCGAGCATAACAATGCCAACGTTCTTACGCTCGGCGCTGGCTTAATCGGACCCAGCCTGGCCGGGCAAATCGTACGAACTTGGTTGGCGACAGAATTTGGCGGCGGCCGGCATGGACGCCGGGTTGAAAAAATTGACGCTATTGGAAAGAGATATCAGAAATAATCAGGGATCAGGGATCGGAAATGATGCCGAGTGATCGCTTATCAGCAGAGATAGCATTGGATGACCCGCTTAGCGAACAGGGATTGGTGTGAAATACGATAGGGCTACGGTTGAGAGCGTGATCGAGGAGGTGACCCGCGAGGTGCTGTTGCGCCTGAGCGAGCCGGCGTCATCAGATTCGAGCTGCAGCTGTACCGACGGATCATGCGTTGAGAATTGCTCGGAGGACGTCGATAGGGTGGTGCAGGCCGGTGCTGCACGATTATCGGCGACGTTGGGAACGCGACCGCAGAGTGACAATGTTGCCCGAATGATCGACCACACTTTGCTAAAGGCCGACGCCAGTCAGGATCAGATCGCCCAACTGGCCTACGAGGCCCGGACATATCACTTTGCCGCCGTATGCGTTAATCCGGCTCACGTCAAGCTGTCCTCTCAATTATTGAAGGGATCGGACGTGGCCGTCTGCACGGTCGTGGGGTTCCCCCTTGGTGCGACACCTGGCACGGTCAAAGCCTTTGAAACCCAGCAAGCTATCCGGGATGGGGCTAGCGAGATTGACATGGTCATAAACGTTGGCGCCCTCAAATCCCAAGATTACTCCGTGGTCTACGAGGATATCTCGTCGGTTGTAAGGGCGGCTCACGCCGGGAATGCCCTGGTCAAAGTCATCATCGAAGCCGCCTTGTTAAATGAGGAAGAAAAGGTAGTCGCCTGCCAGACTGCCAAAGCAGCCGGCGCCGATTTCGTGAAGACATCGACGGGTTTTGGTCCTGGCGGGGCAACTGTTGCCGACGTGGCGTTAATGCGACGCGTGGTCGGTCCATCAATAGGCGTCAAAGCAGCGGGCGGTGTTGGAAGCTATTCCGACGCCCAAGCGATGATAGCCGCTGGAGCGACACGTATTGGCGCCAGCGCGGGAATTCGGATTGTGAAAGAGGCCATTCAGTGAGCTTTAACAGTAACCAGTGCGAGCAGTGTTTTGTCGGTCGTTACCGCCAAGCAACCATGCCTTATCTTTGCTGGGTTGACGATCGAAAGGTTGTCGTACCTGGTGCGCCTGGTTTCCAGTGCGACATTTGCGGCGACAGCTACTATAACCCCGATTTTATCCAGCACCTGCATCGTCTTATTGATCGAAGTGCCGTTTCAGGCCGTCAAAGTTCGACTACGCAGCGCAGCGTAGCCACGGGCAGCACAGAAGGTGGGCAACCGATCAGAAGGAGTGCTAAATCTTGACCGTTGAACTTCGAAGCTACGTATTCTTAGACAGTCTGCAATCGCAGCATTCGGCTTTTCTTGGTACTGTTGCCAGGGGCTTTCTCCCCTTGCCGAATGATGCCTCATTGTGGATAGAGATTTCTCCCGGTATTGAGATCAATCGAATAACCGACGTCGCCCTTAAAGCGACGGGCGTCAAGCCGGCGATGCAAATTGTGGAAAGGTTATACGGCCTGTTGGAGGTCCATTCGGAGAGCCAGGCCGAAGTCCGAGCGGCCGGCGCCGCCATCCTTGAGGCGTTGGGTGTGAAGGAAGAAGACCGTCTCAAACCGCGGGTAGTCTCCAGCCAGATAATCCGGCATGTCGATCCACACCAGGTGCAGTTGATCAACCGCATGCGACACGGCCATATGATATTGGCTGGACAGACTCTGTATGTGATGGAGGTACAGCCGGCCGCCTACGCGGCGCTGGCGACCAACGAAGCCGAGAAACGAGCGGATTTGAACGTGCTCGAAGTCAGGGCTTATGGTAGCTTCGGGCGTGTATACCTGGGCGGTGAGGAAAGGGACATCATGGCGGGTTACCAGGCGGCCGTTGACGCGATTGAAAGCGTAACCGGCCGGGAAGTTGAAGTAAAACGCAGTGAGTAATTGAACGCTTATCTCTGGAGCGCATTTATCGGTATCAATCAGCAGGGGGAATATCAATCAAGGAGAGGAATATGGTTACAGAAGCATTGGGGATGATCGAGTGTCGCAGCTACGCTGCCATGGTCGAAGCCGCGGACGCCATGGTCAAAGCAGCCCGCGTTGAGCTGGTGCACTACGAGAAGACCGGTGGTGGATATGTAACGGCAATCGTGCGCGGTGACGTCGCCGCGGTAAAGGCGGCGGTTGAAGCCGGCAGCCGAGGCGCCGAGAGAGTCGGCGAAATTGTCGCCGTCCATGTCATCCCGCGTCCGCATGCCAACGTGGATCGCACTCTACCGTTGGGCCGCCAAACGGCGGAGTAATGAATGATTTGCGATTTTAGATTTACGATTTGCGATTCATTCAACAAGAACGAACCGGTTTTTATCATCAATCGTCAATCATAAATCGTCAATCGAAAATAAGACGATGTATTTAGGTAGAGTTGTTGGAACGCTCGTCTCAACCCGTAAAGAACCGTCCCTGGATGGGCTTAGATTCCTGGTCGTACGTCGCCTGACCATCGACAATAAGGACACAGATTCCTATGTAGTTGCAGCTGATGCGGTCGACGCCGGAATGGGCGAAATAGTCCTTTATGCCACGGGCAGCTCAGCCCGTCAGACTAAGCTCACTCACGAGCGACCGAATGATGCGACCGTCATGGCGATTGTGGATACCTGGGAAGTCGATGGCGAGGTGAAGTACAACAAGCAAGAACCTCTCGAAGTTGATCTTATCGAGGGAGAAGGCGTCTCAGAAGACGGCGCCTAGGAAGGAGCCACCTTCTTAGGCGCTGCCTCAGTATGCGTCGAAGATGGAATAAGCGGCGATTGAGGTTGAGCAAATAGCGCAGGACAGAACCACCGAGAAGGAGAATCCCGGTTCAGAGGGTGCTCCCGGACAACAAAGCCGTGACCCTCTCCTGGGATGGATGAAAGGATGACGCCAGCTACTGAAGCGAAGCGGAACGATTTGTTGTCGTTTATAGAACGCGTGCTACAGCCTGAGCCATCCGTCCAGGCCGTGATAGGAATCGGCAGTATCGCCACCGGACACTCGCGACCTGGATCGGACATCGATATCGTGGTCTTCTTCGATCCTATGGATTGGTACATCATCCCAGCCGAGTTCATCTGGAGACCGCTAGATGGAAGCTACCATAGTATCTTTACAGAGGATGAAGATGTTCGCCAGGAAGGTATCGCGCTTGACTGTCGTCGGCTCGATCTACGCCTTTGGAATGCTCCAGAATTTGATTGGCCCGAAGGCCGGAAGGCTGAGTTGTGCGACGGTTGGATGGCTTATGATCGGGAAGATAGAGTAGCGCCTCTTATCGCCAGCAAGACTGCCTATTCCGAGACGATACGACTTAAAAGGTTAGACGAGGCTATTATCTGGCTAGACCAGCATCTCGGAGACGGCCGTCCGGAAGAGCGTTGGGAAAGTCTGGGACCGCTGCTTGCCCATGATCGGTTACAGGCTGCCTTTCAATATCTGGCCCGAGCTCTCTTTGCTCTAAGCCGGAGATGGATGCCTTGGCGAAACCGGCAGATGGACAACCTGATGCGACTTTCTTGGCTTCCGGATGATTTTTACGAACGCGCCTTAGAGGCTTCCAATGCACCGAGTCTTGATTTCGAAGGTTATATGGACAGGGTCCGTGTACTAAGATCTCTTTTTGACGACGTGCTCGCCCAGATTATTGCAGATGGCTCTTACTCGACAACACCCATCGACCAGGCCTTCATCCGCTCTCACGACGAGCCCGGCTATTCGTGGAATATGGACGAATGGCGAGCGGAGAACCTGGGTCGATTTCTGACCATGGTAACCGGAGAAGATGAGTGAACGCATGATGGACGATGCTCAAATACAAGTCATTATCGATCGGGTTATGCGGGAGATTGGGCATCCCACTTCCCAACCGATAGCACCCGCGAAACCACCTTTCCTGCCTGTGGATCAAGCGACTGGCCGTTCGCCGGAAATGCTGAGATTGGAAGGCGATAGCGGTGTCTTCCCGACGCTCGATGAAGCCGTTTCCGCAGCCCAGCAGGCATTCGAGGATCTGAACGCTCTTCCTCTGGCTATCAGAAAGGATATGGTAGCCCATATGCGCCGGGCCGGCCGGGAGTATGCTACGGTCTTGGCAGAAATGGCCGTCGAAGAAACAGGTATGGGCCGGGTTGAGGACAAGATCCTGAAAAACATCCTCAACTCCGACAAAGCGCCGGGAACAGAGGCCATAAATACCGAAGCCTGGAGCGGGGACGGTGGACTTACCGTTACCGAATACGCTCCGTATGGTGTGATCGGTTCGCTGACGCCCAGCACCAATCCAACTAGCACCGTCATCTGTAATTCAATCTCGAGCGTCGCGGCCGGGAACGCCCTGGTTTTTAACGCCCATCCGGGGGCCAAGCGATGCACCAATTTCACCGTCCAGATCTTTAACCAGGCGATCCGAAAGGCCGGGGGTCCAGCGAACCTGCTTGCCTGCACGGCCGAACCCACTCTTGAATCGGCCACGGCACTGATGCATCACGAGGGCATTCGCCTTCTCGTAGTAACCGGCGGCATTGGCGTCGTGCGAGCGGCGATGAGTAGCGGAAAGCGGGCGGTATGCGCCGGTCCAGGCAACCCACCAGTGGTCGTCGATGAGAGTGCGGACATCGAACAAGCCGGTCGAGATATCGTGATCGGCGGTTCGTTCGATAACAATATCGTATGTACGACCGAAAAGGAGACCTTCGCCGTCGACTCGATCTGTGATCCCCTGATCGAGACCATGACCCGCCACGGCGCTGTGAAGATCAATAGTTGGCAGCTAGAACGCTTGTGGAAGGCGGTGACAGTTAAGGACAGGGGTCCTGGAAAGCACGCCGATATGAACATCAAGTTCATTGGCAAGAACGCCAGCGTCTTGTTGAAAGAGATTGGCATCACCGCCGGGCCAGAGGTGCGACAGATTGTGGCCGAGGTGGACCGCATGCACCCTTCTGTATGGTCGGAGCAGATGATGCCCATCATGCCAGTGGTTCGCGTGGCCAACGCCGACGAGGCGATCGATTTAGCGATCGCCGCCGAACATGGTTTTCGCCATACGGCCGTCATGCACTCCAAGAATCTGGATAATCTGAGCCGCATGGCCCGCGAAATGGATTGCAGCATATTCGTGAAGAATGGACCCTGCCTGGCCGGATTAGGGTACGGCGGTGAAGGCTTTTGCTCGTTCACCATCGCCAGCCCGACCGGTGAAGGGATCACCGGACCGGTGAGTTTTAGCCGGCTTAGACGCTGCACTCTGGTCGATTCTTTCCGGATCGTCTAGGAAGGAAAAAACGATTTACGATTGACGATCTATCAGAAACAAGAATTAGAAGACGAAGGACAGATGACCAATTTTGACAGAGAACCAGCGACCAGCGATCAAAGGTCAACGCAGTTGACCCAACCAGCGACCAGCGACTAACGACTAGTCTGTGCATAGGACAATCACTTTGATCCACCAGCCAGCACTGGCTCTTTTGGAATTCAATAGCATAGCTGTGGGGATTCAGGCGGGCGACGCCATGGTCAAACGGGCGCCGATCGCTGCGATCCAAAGCGGCACCGTTCAGCCGGGTAATTATCTGGTCATGGTAACCGGTGACGTCGGCCCGGTAGAAGAGGCCGTCGCGGCCGGGCAAGAGACAGGCGCCAGTGCACTCTTGGACACGGTTTTCCTCCAAAATGTCCATCCCGGCGTGGTGTCCGGCATCGAAGGCGGCCGAAAGATGCGCGAAGGTGACTCCCTGGGCGTGGTTGAAACGGTCACCGTCGCTTCAGCCATATTCGCGGCCGATGCCGGGCTCAAGGGCGCGGAAGTCACTCTTTGGCAATTACGCTTGGCCGACGGGCTGGGTGGAAAAGGGATCGTCCTGTTTTCCGGCCTGGTCGCCGACGTGGAAGCGGCCGTGGAAATCGCCGTCGATCGCGTCAGGGATCAGCTCGTTCGCCAGGTCATCATTCCTCAACTGCATGAGGAAATGAAGGCCAACGTAGCTACTTACGGGCGATTCGGTGTACATTTCAAGTGGGAACAAGCGTAGGGATGGACGATTGAGGATTTACGATTTACGAATGATGAGCGACCATCAACCAGAGACCGACGACTGGCGACTGATCCCTAGTCCCCAATCCCCGATCCCGGTCTTACTCATGGCTAGCGGAATATAATACAACGATGCAATTCGCTAAAGTGATCGGCACACTGGTGGCCACCCGCAAATACGAAGGATTGGAAGGGATTAAATTCCTGGTCGTTCAGCCATTGACCAAGGAGCTAGAGCCGATCGGCGAGCCGGTGATAGCGGCCGACGGAACAGCCCAAGCCGGTCCGGGACACACAGTGATGATCGTCGGCAGCCGCGAAGCTGGGCAGGTCTTACCCGAGTGGTTCGTCCCGGTTGACCATGCCATCACCGGTATAGTAGATGATGTCGAACTCTTCCCCCACCCGGAAGACGAGCCATAGATATGCCGATCGGAAGCTGATCATGGTCGAAGGATTGTAGCATGTATTACGGGCGAGTTGTCGGAACCGTAGTCGCCACCATAAAGGATGAGGCCTTCTTCGGCCATAAATTACTCATCGTCGACCGGCTGGGCTTGGATGACAAGCCAGACGGTTGGTACGATATTGCTGTGGATGTGGTCCAGGCGGGTGCGGGAGACAAGGTCCTCGTCATCGACGAAGGCAACGGCGCTCGCCAGATCCTGAAGCGCGAGATCGCCGGGGTGAGGGCGGTCATCGTCGGTATCGTCGACGACATTGAGATGGAGGAATAGGGGGCAAGGCGAAAGGGGCAGGGGGCAATAGGATTTTGGATTTACGATTTTAGATTTACGAATCCTGCAACTGGGCAGATCTACGCTTCATCACCAATTGTCACTCGTCAATATCGTCACGCGGTTGTTGTCATCGCTCAGCGACCGCTTCGAGTGTGAATACTAGCAGTTATTGCCCTTCGTCAATCATAAATCGTCAATCGTCAATTAATCGGCGGCTTGACCAGATAGGTGGGAGAATGATAGAATCCTCGCGCTGTGAACGCCCCCATCGTCTAGGGGACTAGGACGCAGGCCTTTCAAGCCTGAAACAGGGGTTCGAATCCCCTTGGGGGCATCCGAAAAAAGAGCGCCGTTTGAGCGGCGCTCTTCTCCTGTAGATCCAGTTTCCTCACCATCTAAAGAGTTCGAATCTCCTTTGGTTGTACCGCCGATAAACGACATCGAGGCTTTCCTAGCCGGGTTGCGTTTCGAGAAACGAAATCTCCTGGCAGAACTTCCTAGCGGCCTATTGGGAGGCAAGCTGAAGTAGACCACATGAGGCTGTTGGCTAATCGAATTCCGATCCTTGTCAACCAGATGACTGAGCGCCAATTTACTCATAGGTTAGAGATTCTGGCAGGCGACCGAACCTGCGCATGTACTAGCCTTTGAAAGAACGGTAAAACAACTCATCTCAATGCCGAATAATCGGACTTTGATTTCCGGATGCAATTTCCGGAATGCTGCTATTAGTGGTAAGCAGGCAAAATTGGGTCGGGGCTTAAGCCGTTAAGACAGAGGGCGTTTTTTGGACGGCTGAAAGATCCCTCTTATGTGCCATTGGGGTGAACCTTAACATCCATGGCAGCCAATTGAATGGTCTCTAAGGGCATATCTACCCCTGCTTCGGCCAGAGTGGTGAATACGCGCTCGCGCAGTTGGAAGCGCTTCTCGACATGGGCTCTCTCTTCCCGTAGCCAGGCTTGCAGTTCGATGGCGACGTTGTAATCATTTAGCTGAGTAACTACCATTCGCGGCCGTGGTTCGGCCATGAAGTTGTCATCTCCTTCCACGAGGTCCATCAATATCTGGCGGACCCGATCCAGGTTCTCGGTAAGCCCAATGGTGACCGGAATATCCAGGCGTAGATTGGAAAATTTGGTATAAGAGGCCACCGTTTTGTTGATTATCTCGGTGTTTGGCACGGCTAGCATTTTGCCGTCCACAGTTATGATGCGAGTAGAGCGAAGGGTGATCTTGTCTACTCGGCCGTACAGATCGTCAACTTCTATTAGGTCGCCGATGAGAAACGGTTGGTAAATGAAAATGAGCAAGCCTGAGATCAGGTTTGACAAGGCGTCCTTGGCAGCGAAACCGATGGTCAGGCCAGCAATGCCCAATGAAGCCAACAGGGCCGCGGTATTTATACCGGCCGCGTTCAAAGCATAGACAGCGCCGATACCTAAAAACGCATACCTGGCCAATATCTCGATAAATGTGGCGGCCGTCTCGTTTAACCGTGCTCGCTTTAAGGAAGTTCGCAGCATCCGATTCAAGAAGTACCATATAATCAAGAAGCTGGCGAAGACAATCAAGCCGACAATTAGGTCGGTGACCATGTCGGTTAACCTGGTGGTCAGCGTCTGGGCATCAAAAAAATCCCGCAATCTTGTGATTATTTCTTCCCAAAAGGTGTCCATATTCTGTTATGATCCTCCAATCAATGACTCACTCGCTGCTATGGAAACCAGCTTTCTGTTTACCGGCACCTGCATATCGCGCTAGCTGGTTGCACCTAATGGCGACGCTAGGCTTCCAAGGTTAGTTCTTCATCGCCCTCGCGTTCCTGGTTAAGACGGAAATTCAAGATGAGAATGAAGATGCTCACCATCAGCACCCAAGCGGGGAAAAGGAACCGGGCCCATCTCAGCGCACCGGCGAACAACAGGAACGGCAGGGCCACGATGTAGGTGACGATGGTCAGCCAGCGGGGGACAACCTTCGTCCTGGTCCAGAGCGAACCGATGGACAGCATATACACGGACGCCATTCGCAGGAAATAGTTGCCAATGATCTGGTTCGCGAACGCTGTGGCATAGAAAAAGACGTCAAAGTCATTCAACGCGCCGGCAACCACCTGATAGGTACCGAACACAGCGCCGAAAGCAGCTCCCCAAACAAACATCATCACTACTAGAATAATGCCACTGCCAAGAAAAACAGTGGCAAAGAACTTGTCTTCCAACTCTCCCAGAAGATCACGCATCACTCCCGTAAACCACAGAAATGCGATCCCGGCAAAGGGTATTAATACCAGAACCACGGCGACCGCAGACGACTGGGTGTCCAGCCACTCACCATCGATTTTGGCTGGGTCGACAATGGCGCCGGTTCTAAGCAGAATCATGCTGGTACCCATTAGGAGTGAGAAGAGGATCCCAGCAAGCGCCGCAGAACGTGGGGATCTCACTTCGCGCCGTACCAATCTCTCCAGTCCTTCCGTCGTTGTCATGCAATCTCTCTTATTTACATTCGTGACAGCCTGACCCTAAGGAGCAGGTTGTTCTAACCAACCTATTTGCCAATAACCTTGAAATCCGCCAAATACCTTATTTCATTCACCCAACCAACTCAATCTCTCCTGGTCTCCAGCTCTTATCGATCCAGTTTTCAAGCGGACCATACTGTACGTCTTCAAAAATAATCCTTTACGCAGTTCAATCAAAGGAGTGACTCGCTTTCAGACTTACCAAAGTCACTCTGCTCTGTAGTGTCAAGTTTTGCGCAATCTGTACATTCGACCGAGAGCACAGGGAGGCGCATGTTGTACAAACCGTTTAGCACGCCCAAAAGAGCCGCTTGATCGGCCAACTGACCGGTCAGAGTTGTCACCGGCTGTTGGTCGGCTTCCTCGGTAGTGGCAACGGTCAGGCCGCCTAATCGGCCCGACCACTCCTCGCCCAAGGCACCCACGACCTGTATGATGTACTCGGCCGGGTTGTGCATGCGCAAATCAAAATACGCCATGTCATTCACAATCTCTTCACTAGATGCCAATTTCGGCCGCTACCCGACCGGATTCAATCGCTTCTACCAATGCCTGGTGGTCTTGTTCGGTCTGGTCTGCATAGGCATCGGCAAAATCGGCGATAGCTTTGGCTAGTGTTTGCCCTTTGCCGATATAGCCTGCAATGGCTGCTGCGTCACCAGTACGGGCATGGGCCCGGGCCAGACAAGCGGCACAGACTTGCAGGTAAGTCTCAAATCCAGCCTCATCCAGGCCGGTCACATCCAGCGAGCCTTTCATATCCTTCAGTTGGCGCCAGTAATAATGGACGCCCGTAATGGCTCCCTTGTGCCAACCCAGGAAGACGTCGCTGGTTGCCTGGGTCAAGCGCTGGTCTTGCACGACGCGCTGGGCTGCGCTTTCATAACTGCTTTCTGTCGTGTAAGGTTCCAACACCGACGCGCCAGCCTCCTTCAGCTGCAAGATGATGGCATCGTCCTCTGCACCCCCTTCCAGGAGCAGGATCCAGCATCGGGTGCCAACGCTGCCAACGCCTCCCACCCTCAAGGCAAGATCGGCCATCCGAAAACGAGAAAGCAGCCGTCGCCTCTCTTCTGGCAAGCTCTCCAGATACTGGGCCCACGCCTCCTCGATCTGGGATCTCGTTGCCAATTCATCCTGCTCTTCGGTGAGTAACTCATCAAGTGGTACCAGCAATGGTGGCTCACTGATGAAGCGCCGATGTCCATCAACCCAGTGAGTCAGTTTCTCTAGAGTCTGCTCTTGCGTCTTCGTTTGCGCTTTTCCGACCATCTTTTGAACGCTCTTACGCGCTTTCTTGGATGAGCGTTCAAATGCTTCTTCAACCAGCTCCGCATCTACATGGAAGTACCAGACGTCGAGGGTGCGAGCTTTGGCCAATGTGTCCATCGCTTCGGCATATCTCTCAGTGACAGCGATGGCCAACTTTCGGTTGGCTATCTCACTGAAGCCATTATCGCGGCCGGCAACCACAGCGCTGGCAGCCAGGCGTTTGAGATCCAATTCCCATGGACCAGGGTGGGTCTCGTCAAAATCGTTTAAGTCGAACACTAATTTGCGTTCTGGCGTGGCGAATACCCCAAAGTTGGACAAATGAGCATCGCCGCATAGCTGGACTTCCAGACCACTAAAAGGGGTGTTGGATAGATCAGCAGCCATGACGGTTGCCGAACCGCGTAGGAAGGCGAAAGGCGAGGCCACCATGCGACCGTACTTGATCGGTACCAGGTCCTGTAGCCGAGAGGCGTCCTGCTCTTGCAGCAAGCTGATGGGATCCGGCCGATCTGGACCCGGTTCCCACAAACCATGACTGTTGTGAGGCACTAGCTCACGCAGCGTTTTACCATATTCCCGACGTTGTGATCGGGGTGCTATTTCTGGTGGCTTTTCAGTTTCTGCCATGATGTTTTCCTCTGATATCATAGTGACGGCCTTCTAATCAACTCTTTGTTTACAGTCGTTTTACGACGTCACATCGAATAACGATCCCCTAGTCCTCGACGGCCGCTTCCGCCACGTCATTTTGGCCGCTTTCGGCTAACTGGCGATGCTGCAATTTTCCGATGCGTTCTTGGGTCTGATGCTTGGTCTTCTCGTAGCCGGCTTGCACTTTTTGTCGCTCGGCTTGAGCCTCTTGACCGATTCGTGAGCGCAACTCATCACCACTAAGCGGCGCGAAAAGAAGCGCGACAATCGCGCCAATAGCTGTACCAACGAGAATTCCGATGAAAAATGACGGTAAGCACTTCATGATAAATATCTCCTTTCGAGAACTCCTCAGAATCGAGAGTACTCCTCGAGTTCAATGCTTCACTTTTGCGCCGCATTAGTGCTAAGCGCATGCAAACGTTATTCAACGGCTTCCGGATTTGGTAATGCCCAGCTTCCGTCCAGCACTTCCTTCTTCGGCTGATACAGCCTTACGATGTAATTCCATCCTGGTACGATAGGCAGGAAGTTTGGTTGTTTGGGGTCTCCCCCGAAGTGGATGGTGGTGCTTCCGTCCGCGTTCTTCTGCGCTGTGACATTATTGAAGGAGTAGGCGTTGTACTTGTTGACCGGCATCCATCCTTTGTCGTCGTACAAGGTCACAGACCAGAAGGCGTCCACCGGCACGTCACTCACGGTGAGTGTGTACGGAGTATTCCCGTCGTTCTTTTCGGGGACCACGTTCACGTACGTGGCGGCCGCTGCCGGCAACCCACCCCAACCGAGTGCGGCGCCCAGCATCCAGTAGACCGGATCCAGTTCCTCTTTCTTGCCGAACATCTTTGACGTATCTGTGACGGTAGAAGAGACCACATTGATCGTGGCCCGCATCTGCTCCACTTCTTCCTTTTTCCAATTCGGCACTTCAAACTTTCCGATATCCGCCTGCTCGACGCCGACCGCATCCTGGAGCCGATGCGCTTCTTTCATATCTTGCTCATCGTTCGGATCCGCAAACGTTCGGACGCCTAGCATCACATACCGAGTGCCGACAAGCTCTTCTGTCAAAGTGACTTTCCTGGGACCGTAGACAGACGCGAGCGAATGATCCTGACTAATGGCCATCAAGGACTGATAGCGCCCTTGGGGATCCGGAAGCGTGATCGTGAGCGGAGAACTCAGATCGAACACGCCGAATGAGTAGAGCGTGTCCCGGTTGCCCCGCACGGTAACCTGGTTCTCTACGTCGTAGGGCTTCCGGCTATGAGCAAATTTTCCAAAGCAGTTGAAGCTCTCGATGTAGCCTTTTAACTGAAAATCCGATTCGGCACGGACGTAGTTGTTGGCGGTGACCCGAAAAGTCGATTGCGTGTCCTTCATTGATTTCTCCTTCTCTCAATTCAATATGTGTCTCATTGCCTATTTAATGTTCTCGATATTCGGGAGTTTCCAGGACTTGTCAAATAGCGGCTTTTTTGGCCCGTAGAGTCGAAGAGCCACCCAGAATTCCTCGCCAGTAGGGATCCAGTTCGACTCCTGCCCTGCCGGTGCACTCGGGGCGAAGTAGAGATCCACGGATCCATCGTCGTTGACTTTCAGGCTGTCCTTATCCAGCGACGAGATGCCAACGCGCTCAGAGCCCACGATGAAACCATGCGTAGCAAAGCTGTATGCAATGGCCGACCAGAAGTCTTCTGCCGGCGTATCCGCAGGAACGTTCATCTTGTAGATGGATTCGCCGTCGAACAGCCTGCCTTCGCTGTCGTAGAGATTCGTAAGATAGAAACTGCCACCTCCAAGCACCTTGGGCATGAAGGTCGCATAGTGGTACAGGTTGGCGCGCTCGTCGATGAGCATGCGGTCTTCCGTCACGAAGGGCCAGCCGGCCTTGGCCTGTTCGATCGACAGATCGAACACGGACCAGGACGTGCCTTCAACGAAGTTCCTGAAGGCACGATTCACGAAGATGTCCTGCATGTAGTCATAGGCATCCTTGATCGCCAGCTCGAGAATCTGTTGTGTCCTCTCGTCGGGATTAAACGGTTTGCCCTTCTCGATGCCGATGGCGGAAAGAATTCCCATCATCGCCAGATCGCGTTCCAGCACTGGTTCTTCATTGATCGCGTCGGCCAGGTCGTGGAAGAACGAAATGTCATAGTTCGGCAGCGTGTCCCACTTTTTGGGATAAGCATCGATAAAGTTCGTTGGCGGTGGATTCGACGCCTCACTCAAGCGATAGACTTTCAGCGTTCTGGCGTAGGCTACCTGTTCTTCGATTGTCGCCCCTTTCTCCGCCACCGGCCTCAATGCCGCGTAGACCGCATAGGTATTTGGACGGAACACGAGGTATCCTTCGGGCACCTCGCCTTCGTAACCGGGTGGCAGAAACAGATACTTGCCGCCTTCTCCTTCGTCTGCACCGGCGGGCCCGACATCCGCGAAGGGATAATCCCAGGCATCCACGAAGGAGCCAAAATACTTGGCTTTGTCCGATGCGCCCGGCACCTCGACAACCAATGGACCGTCCTTGGTATTTAGCGATGCGATGACATAAGGGGTCTGGTTATTCGCGGTCAGGAAACCATGCCGCGAAACCATCGGCTTGGAGAAATAAACGACATCGTTCCAGTCGCCACCGAGATCAGTGCGAGTGGCGATCAGAAAACCACGCGTTCCCTCCAGCGGCATACCCCATACAGCGGCCTCAACCGCGCGGCGGTGAATCATCTGTTCTTGCGGGCTCAATTCCTGCGACTCAGACTCCGGACCAGCCGCCCGTGCACTCTTCATTTTGTTCTCCATTTTGTTCTCCTCGTAATTACTCTGATGCTGATTGCTCATGGCGTGTTCTTATAGGGTTACCTCCTCTATCTCTACAAATTCCTGAACGGCGGCGGCTACTTCCTCGTCGGCCGCGATCTCAGCCAGTTGCTTTTCGGCTT
>JBARZW010000030.1:0-6893 GCA_049650305.1 Promineifilaceae bacterium (SeqCode) | reverse complement strand
CCCTTCGTCATCGGTGGGTACCCGTATCAGAGAGTGCCAGCCTCGACCGCCCATGGCCAGCCTGCGCTGCTTTATACTGCTATGCAGGTGGCGTCATTCCCACAGGTAAAGCACTATCCAAAAAGGGATTGCACCTGACGCGGCTGAGCAGCGCGTAAAGGGGAAACGATGAACAACAAGAAATTATTGATTCTTGGTGGTTACGGCAACACAGGCCGCCCACTGGCCGAACTCCTGTTACAAGAGACAGCAGCCACCCTGGTTATCGCCGGGCGAAATATTCAAAAAGCCCAGGCCCTGTCGGCATCGCTCAATGAAAGGTTCGCTGGCGAGCGTGTCCGTGGCCAATATGTTGATGCCTCGGATCCCGCGATCCTCCTCGAGGCATTTTCAGGCCTGGACATGGTCGTCGTCGCCTCCAGCACGGTCGAGTATACCGGGCTGGTAGCTGGCGCCGCGCTCGAAAGCGGCATCGATTACTTCGACGTTTTACTCTCCACACAAAAACTCGCCATCCTGCAAGCCATGGCCCCCCAAATCGAGGAAGCAGGCCTTTGCTTCATCACCGATGGCGGCTTCCACCCTGGGCTGCCTGCCGCCCTTATCCGGCATCTGGCGCAGAGCTTCGATCAATTGGAAACGGCCAGGGTGGGGAGCGTCATCAAGGTAGACTGGACCGCTCTGGACATCACCCCCGCTACCATGGACGAATTCGTAGGCGAGTTCATGGATTTCCAAACATTGGTCTATCGCGACGGTCAATGGCGGAAGAGCAGCCTTCTCTCCATGATGAAACCCATATACATTGACTTCTCTACCGAAATCGGCCCCAATTTCGGGCGCCAGTATTGTATCCCCATGTTCCTGGAGGAGATGCGGGCGATTCCGGAACTCTATCCAGGCATCCAGGAAACCGGCTTCTTAGTCGGGGGATTCAATTGGTTCGTGGACTGGTTTATCTCGCCCATCATCATGGTGGCCTTGAAGTTATGGCCGCAGCGGGCGATACGGCCGATGGGCCGGCTCATGCTCTGGGGATTGAGACGCTTCGGCAAACCCCCTTACGGCACCCTGCTCAAAGCGGAGGTCCAGGGACAAAAGGACGCCGAGACCCTAATCGCCGAAACCATACTCTATCATGAGGATGGATACGCCTTCACGGCCATCCCGGCCGCCGCCTGTTTGCTCCAATATCTAGATGGTTCGATCCGCCGGCCCGGCCTTTGGCTACAGGCCAACGCGGTAGAGCCGGGACGGATGATGGTGGATATGGAGCGGATGGGAATTCAGATTCAATACCGCGAAACGCGAGGCGATGAAGTGGCGGTATGACCAGCCTCATCTCATCAGTGAACCACACGGTCAGCATAAACATGGAACAATCGCTCGCTAAACAAGAGCCACTAGTTCATTATGCCGGATCTAGAAATACTTCGGTCATCTTGAAGGAGATAAGCAAGAAAGAGCCACCTGCCATGGCAAGCGGCTCTTCTAGCGCGATCGTACAATAGTTAGCGTCTAGGGTTCCACGACGAACCAGACATCATTCACTTCGTGCCCAGTGGTATCGCCAGGTGCTTCATCATTGATCCAAAAGTACAGGGGCACACCGTCATACATGACCTGGAACGTCTCATCGCTCCATTCGGTGACACCTAATTCACCGGAAACGCCAGCGCCAGGAACCGGCACGTCGCCGGCCTGCACCAGTAACGGCGGCCAATTGGCGGCACACTGGTCATAGCAATTGCTTATCCCTTCTTCATCCACAGTGAAGAGATACAGCGTCATGCCATCGGCGCCGACCAGGAAATCGCCTAATTCTTCACCGCTTCCCACGCGGACAGTGTACGGTGGGACGACATACCAGACATCATTCACCTCATGTCCGGTCGCATCGCCAGGCGCTGAATCGTTAACCCAGTAATACAGAGGCATTCCTTGATAGGTGATTTGAATTGTGCCGTCATCTCGTTCGGTCGTGCCTAAGTGGCCGACGATGCCAGCATTGCCACTGTGTATTTCACTTTCTTCAACCAACAGCGGTGCCAGTTGGTCGCGCACTGGCCGTAACATATTCTTAGATCCGGCTCGTCAGGATTTAATCGATTCGTACTATTTGGCTTTCGTCGTTCATAATAGATCTCCTACCGAACTCTCCGGCATCGTGGCTCAGAAAGAGTAACAAATCGCCCGCTACACCCCTTATTTAGTACGGTAACAAACTCAATTAGGCAAACTAACGGCTTAGATGGAACTGCTCGATGGTCCTGCTCAAGCTGGTTAACCCGCATACTTAGTAAACCAGGGAAAGAAGACCGCATACAACAGGCTGGCAACTACGCAGGCGAGGATCATCACCGGCAAACCTCGCCTGTTCCATAACGCAGAAGTAATTGGAGTGCGTGTTTTTTCTGAGAGCGATACCACAACGATATTGGCCGTTGAACCAATAATTGTGCCATTCCCGCCAAACCCGGCCCCAAAAACCAAGGCCCACCAGAGCGGCGTGACATCGATCCCCTCCACGCTAAGATTCTGAATTACAGGAATCAGAGCGATGGTAATAGGAATATTGTCCACGAGAGCCGACAGAACCGCCACCATCCAAATCATCCCTACTCCCAGCAGAATTGGATGGATATCACTAACCTGGATTAATAAACGAGAAAGATACTCCATCACGCCGGCCGCTTCCAATCCTCCGACCATCACAAACAAGGCGGCAAAGAAAATCAATACAACCCATTCGATATGCTCGAAAGTCTTGGAAACATCTTCAGGACGAACCCATAGTAGCGCACCTCCAGCGGCTGCCAGTGCGATGAACGCAGGGCTTAAATGGACGATATTATGAACAAAGAAAAACGCAATAGCCACACCTAGGACAATCAGAACCCGGCGTGCTGACTTTGGATCGTGCAAGGCTTTGGCCGGATCAAGCTTTTTTACCGCCTCAGCTGCCCCTGGTATGGATTTCAAATCTTTGCGAAACAGCAAAAGCAATACAAACAATACCAGTAACCAGACGACCACCACAATTGGCAAAGAATGGGTCAAGAAGTCGTTAAATGTGAATGGTGCGGCCGCGCCGATCAAGATATTCGGCGGATCGCCAACCAAAGTGCCTGTTCCTCCCGTGTCCGAGAGCAGCGCTTCACCAATGAGCATAGGGATCGGGTTTATGCCCAGCAGTTCACAAATCAGTATTGTTACAGGTGCAATAAGCACAACGGTGGTGACATTATCCAAAAACATTGAGAGCACCGTCGTTATCGTGCCCAACAAGATGAACAGGCGTACTGGATTACCACCCGACAACCGCCCAGCCATAATGGCCAGGTATTCAAAAAAGCCGGTTTGTTGGAGCAACACGACCAGGAGCATCATGCCCAAGAGCAAGCCCAGGGTTTCAAAATCAATGGCGGCAATGGCTTCTTCTTCACTGTAAAAGCCGAACACTATCCCCACACCCACCATGAGCGATGCGCCGACCGTCGCCACAATGGTGCGCTGAACTTTTTCGGAAAAAATCAGAATGAGCGCAACAACAAATATGAGAATGGATAAGATCGGCGCCATCACTCAGGCCTTTCCGCTGCCGCATTACGCCAGCCAGCCAGCAACGCTGTCCCAACATCCACCCGTGAGGCAAGACCCACTAACCGACCATCATCGTCCACAACCGGAAGGTCATACAAATGATGGCTATTCATAGTGGCGAATGCCCGCAATAGGCCACTACCTGCCCTCACAGACACAGGCGGAACCATAATCGAGCTCGCCGGTTGGACGGCCACCTCCGGTGGCGGCAGCAAGGTTTCAAATACACTGAAATCACCGCGCACAAAGTCGAAATCCTCCACCAGTCTTACAAAAGAAGGCATTACCAGTTCCAGAAGGTCTCTAATATGTAAAATGCCCACCAGTTTTCCATCCCCATCTACCACCGGCAAAGTCCCAATGTGTCGTTCGACAAACAAGACCGCCGCCTCACTGATAGTGGCGAAAACAGAGATGGAGATAACCTCGTGCTTCATAGATTGACCGATATTTCTCATTTTGAAATCTCCTGACCTTGAATAACCAACGTGACGCAGTTTGCGCCGCGTAATACTTTTTCAGCCACGCTGCCAAATACCCATCGTTCAATTCCAGAACAGCCGTGACTACATATGACGATCAGATCCACCTTTTGGCGATCGGCAATATCAATGATGCCCTCGGCAGCAGGGCCGGTAGTTACACGAAATGCGGTAGGGACAGGGCTGTCCCCCATAGCCGCATGCACACACTGCAAGTAGGAGTTGGCTTCTTGTTCGGCCGCGTCCTGGACGACATCAAGACCGGGCCAACCGGGCAACGTTTGTACAAAAATCTGCGGCGCTGTCGTCACCTGATGAAGAATGAGTTCTGCTGAAACGGCCTCTGCCAGCGCCAGCGCCGGTTCCAGGGCCTGTTCGGCAATCGATGATCCATCCAACGGCACGAGGATGCGTTTAATGGAAAAGGGTTCAATCTTCACCTGGGGATGGATAATGGCCTTGGCACAAGGCGCATTGTGCAGAACCTTATCGGCCACACTGCCATATATCCAGCGATTGACGCCTGAACGACCGTGACTGGACATAACTATCAGCTCAATTTCCTTTTCTTGAGCGAAGTTGATGATTGACCTGGCTCCTCGTCCAACAATGACTTGAGTCTCAATGTCTACCAGCGTCGATGAGAAGCGGGACTGGATAGACCGGAGGTATCGCTTCGCTCCGTCTTTACGCTCTTCAATAATGCGTTGATAGAATTTGGGATCAAGATTTAGAGTAAGCGGGATGGCGACCCTGATGAAGAAGAGCTTCGCGGACATCGCCTCGGCAAGAGCCAGAGCCGGGGCCAATGCCCGTTCCGCCAACTCAGAGCCGTCAAGTGGCACCAGAATTTTCTTGAAGCTCATGCCTGGTTCTCGCTTTTCGCTGCTATCTTTTTCCGCAGACGACGACGCAACTCAAAGAATGCCACGAGTATGATGACCATTCCGATCACACCGCCGATTACAATTACCACGTTTAAAACGTTGCTAGTTACCATCACTGTCTCCCGCTAGAACCTGGTTGTTTACGTCCGGGTTGTTACCCCAAGGTGACAACGCCGCCTGAATCGTCTCCCTCAATCCATTCAATTTCCACTTCAATCGTGCGTTTTATCTTGCCTTTCTTATCTTCCTCTTCAACTTTTAGTTCGAGGACGACGTTGTCAGGGACATCTATAACGATTTCCTCTGAGCCCTGACGTAAAATGACCTGGTTCTCGGCTAACTTGTCGGCCAGTTGGTGCAAAAACACGACGACACTAGCCAGATCCTTTCTTTCCTCACTCTTAAAAAGCACAATTTCTTTTCCCATGGGTTGCCTCCGTCTATTTCAATAAATAAATCACATTAAGTGTGTTTTCTTGCCAGATTGACTTTCCATATTCGTCTCCAAAATCAGGGTGTACCGTTTGATGTTCTTGTTGCGGCTACATCTTTTTTGCCTCTTCCTACCGTGCTGATACCAGCAGTACCGGCACGCGGGCGCCGCGCGCAACGCGATCAGCGACACTTCCTATCAGCCAACGGCTAAGCCCGGAATGCCCGCGCGTGCATATTACGATCAAATCCACCTGCTCTGCCTCAGCGCAAGATACGATTCCTTCGTGCGGATTACCTTCGACTGTGATCACCCGCACCGGTACACCTTTTTCCCGGACACCAACCGCAATGCGTTCCAAATACTCGCGAGCCAATTCGCGGGTCGCCTTCTCAGCCCTCCATGCTGCCTCGAGCGAAATACTTTGGTGTATTGCCAACGGTTCAAGGACCTTCAGCAGGATCAACTCTGCCTGAAAGTGTTCGGTGTGGGCGACGGCGTGGGGTAGCGCCTCTTCGGCCAGAGCCGAACCATCCAGCGGGAGTAAAATAATCTTATACATCTCTAGACCCCCTGCATGCGGACAAGATCATCTTCATGGATCGGCTCCTGTTCCCGAATAACTAAAGTCGCGCAGGGTGCACCACACAGCACTTTTTCAATGACACTACCGTATGACCTCCGGCGAATACTGGACTGGCCGCGACAGGACATGATGATTAAATCCACGTTTAACCTCTTGGTATGCTCGATAATGGCTGCCGGAAGGTGGCTGAAAGATGTTACTATTTTGATCTGCAGCTGATCATCTGATACGCGCCCTCGTACCTGTTGCAGGTATGATTTAGCTTTGGCTTCTTTTGCAGCTACCATCAACTCGTAAACATTCGGCGAGCACACGGTTTCTCCTCGGTCAATTGGGAGCGTTAGCGCACTCAGTAGAATCAGTTCGGCCGAGAGGGATCTAGCAATTTCGATAGCTGGCCCTAGGGCCTGTTCTGCCAATGGCAAGCCGTCCAAGGGAACTAGAATACGCTTGCAGGCGAACGGCTCGATGTCAACCTGGGCGCGGATAATGGCTGTGTCGAAAGAGGCCATGCGTAGTACGTCCACAGCCACGCTACCGTATACCCATCGACCGAGACCGGAGCGACCCTGACTGGACATGACGATCAGGTCAACCTTATTCCGATCACCGTAATTGATAATTGATTGAGCTATTTCTGTGCCAACGATGGCCGCATCCTTGCCACCAATTGATGCAAGCAAAAACCGAGATCGTGCCGATTCCAGATATTGTTTCGTTGCTTCAATCTCTTTTCTCAACGCCTGCCTGAAAGGGTCAATCTTCAATGGCAGAGGCGTTACAACACTGAGCAAGTTGATTTCTGCTGTCATCGCGTTCGCAAGAGTGACGGCAGGCGCGATGGCCCGTTCCGCCAGATCGGAGCCATCAAGTGGAACAAGAATCCTCTCGTACTTAAACAT
>JBARZW010000029.1:0-18901 GCA_049650305.1 Promineifilaceae bacterium (SeqCode) | reverse complement strand
CGTATTATGACTCTTTGCACGTTGTAATCCAGAAGAATAAACCGGGCGATATCTTCCACCAATTTCTCCACGAGGAAATCAGACGATTCCTCAAGATGGGCAATGATCCGCTTCGTTATCGTTCGATAGTTGACCGCGTCGGATATGTCGTCGCTGGCGGCTGCCGGTCGCGTATTAGCGTACATGACGAGATTTATCAAGATATCTTGTTTGTTGACCCGTTCGTCATCGTTGATTCCGATAATACCCCTAAGGAGCAAATCCTTGATGATTATCTTATCCATAGTCTTGGGCGCCTCTGTGATAAAAACCTGGAATAATTGAAAGTACTTCTCTATCGAATTCAAATTTACCAATCTGGTTTGCCGATCTGGTTTGCCGATCTGGCTATAGGAATTCTCCACCGTCAATTCTGATCGTTACACCAGTTAGGAAATCCTGACGTAATAGATGTAGTAGATTGTCGGCGACCAAATCAGTGTCACCGGAAATACGAAGAGGTATCCGAGTTTGCGACAACTTACGTAAATGATCCTCTCCCTTGCCTGGTGGTGGGAGAATGGCGCCAAGGGCTAGCGCGTTGACTGTTATCCGGGGAGCCAGGTCGTGAGCCAAGGTTTCGGTCATCGTAACAAGGGCAGATTTGGTCAATCGGTAGGCGACGTGATCGGCGGCAGGCCGGAAGATTCGAGCGTCGGTAATGTTCACTATCGCTCCATGACCATTTTCCGGAATCTGATTTGCCAGCGCCTGACACAATAAGAACGGGGCTTGTAAATTAATGGCAAATTGACGCTCCCACATATCCTGCGTGGTCTCTTTCAGACCTCCGGGCAGGAAGATCGCCCCGTTGTTTATCAAGATGTCAACCCGGCCAAAACGCGACACCGCTGCGGGAACGATGCCACGGACTGCGGCCGGATCAGATAGATCGGCCTGGTGGATGGCGGCTTTCGCACCGATAGCCTCGACTGATGCCAATGTTTCTTTTGCCGAACCCGAAGATCGCCCGTAATGGATCAGGATATCGCAACCTTCCCTGGCCAAGGCAAGTGTGATGGCCTGTCCGATTCGCACGGCACCTCCGGTGACGATAGCAACTTTCGATTTGAGCTCCATTAAATTACGCCTTTTCTATGACCAGTGATGTAAGGTTTAGTCGATCTCTGGCGCTTGACTCCAGTTTCCAGGTTCTTTGATGCTAGGGGCGATTACAGAGGTCCTGCATCAATAATAACCTGGTTAGTGTCGAACCATTGACGTTATTCTAGCAGGTCAATGAACTCCTCAAGGTGCGTTACGTTACGAATTCGCACACGACTCCATTCATACCTGTCGTTAAAACCATGCCATGTTCCACCGGCTGTCGTCACTGCGCCCCAATAATCTAGCTCCGCCATGATATCCAGCACCTGCTCATCGTATCTTCCGCTAGGATAGGCGAAGTATCGCGGTCTATGGTCCAAGTGGGCTTCGATAGTTTCCCTGGATCCAAGAACCTGATAAATCACATAGTCACGTTCCTGACCGCTGAGATCTGGATGTGTCTTGCTATGTGGTTCAAAGCGCATGCCCCTCTGGGCCATTTCTTCGATCATAGCCCAGGTCATATATTCTGGGTGTCCGTCATCAATGAAGTCTGTGACGACAAAGAAGGTAGCCGTCATACCATACTCTTCCAGCACAGGGAACGCGTTCTCATAGTTGTCGCGGTACCCGTCGTCGAGGGTAATAACTACGGGATTCGGCGGAAGTTCCTCTTTGTTTGTGATTGCGCGTGAAAGATCATAAAGGTCGATCGTGTTGTAGCCGTGATCGTATAGGTAGGTCATGTGCTGGCGAAATGTTTCTTTGGAAACTGATAGATCTAGTCGATAATGATCTGCGTCTTCAGGTGGATTACTGACATAATGGTACATCAATATTGGTACCTCAAGCGTACTGCTGTAAGAACCACTTGGTGTCGGAAGAGGTGTTGGGGATGGCGTGCTCGTGGGTATGGGTGTGTTGGTCATTGTCGGCGTATCTACCGGGGTTAGTGAAGGCGTCGACGTGGACGTCGACGTTGGCGTTTTAGTCGGAGTTTCAGAAGGGGATGGTGTCGGCGTTGCAGTGTCTGGGGTCCGGGGTGTCGCCGTGGGCGTTCTCGTTGCCGATTGCCGAGTTTTCAGGATGCCAATCAATGGGTTTTCCGTTGGCGTCGGCTCGATGGTTGGTGAACTGGATGCCGAAACCATCGCAACGCCGCTCCGGCGCCTCGCTGCGGCCGTCCCTAAGCCGACACCCAGGGTAGACAAGACAATGATCAACAGCAGCAAAAGCCCGACGCAGCTAATGCCGTCGAGTACCCTGCTGGGTGGACCCCATTGATCCGTTTGAGATCGATGATCATTTGTCCTCGTCATGACAAAAGTTGAGCATAACCTAGCGAAAGATGCCAGTCAAGAGAATGAAACCATATGTATTGTCCAGTAACCTGCTCTATCGGCGCGTCCGAACAGCTCAGCCAATCAACGCGATCCGGGTGATAATCCCTCTTGCTAAGGTTAGGCGGGCCATCACGGCTTTGATATACTCATCCATTGAGAAGAATTGCCTATTCTACCGTAACCATTCAGGCTGTAGTGTGTTATTTCTGATAACATGCCAGAGAGCCTGTACCTATCTTATGTGTGATCCCTGGCATGAACGGTCCAAATTTCGATGAGAGCGCCCTAATTGAGCGTGCCAAAAGTGACAGCGAAGCATTTGGCGAGCTTTACGAAAGGCATTTCGACCGTATTTACAACTACATTTATTACCGTACCGGTAATATTCATGATGCCGAAGATCTGACTGCCAGGGTCTTCTTTCGAGCCATCCAGCATATCGGTAATTATATTGATCAGGGAGGCCCGTTTTCGGCCTGGCTCTACAGCATAGCACGGAATCTATTGGCGAACTGGTATCGTGATAACAGCAGGCGAACCATGATTCCGATCGATGCCATGGCCCAATTGCGCAGCGCAGACGGGCCGGAGCTCGAATCGGAAATTGTAGAGAATCGCGCGACCCTGTTGGCGGCCATCAGACGGCTACCGGATGATAGACAAGATCTACTTATTCTGAAGTATGTAAATAAACAGTCGAATGCGGAAATCGGCCGGATTCTAGGGCGCAGCGAAGGAGCGATAAAGTCGCTTTATCATCGAACACTTCTCTCGCTTAAAAGCGATCTTATGGAGACTTCACGGCGAGACCAGATAAGCAGACAAGAACAAGCAAAAGGCAAGAGTGGCTGGTCCATCTTTCGAAGTCGCATTAGCGGCAATCGTCTATCTGATCGATAGAACGGTGACTTTTCACCAGGAACCAGGCCACCAACGAGTGCTATAGACATTGCAGTTCATAGATTGCGCGCTAAGTCAGATAGAAAACTCGATTAGGAATGCTTCGACATTCATATCGAAGCATTCCTTAGAAAAATACCATTGTGTTCCGAAGATATGTGAATCGATGCTGGGCTCTCATGTCCAGGTAATCCCAATCGCAAATGGAGAGTGTGATGCGAGTTGTTATGGATGACGCCGGCGACGTCCCGGCCGAATTGATAGAGAAATACAATATTGCCGTGATTCCGGTGAACATCACCTTTGGTACTGAGGAGTTCCTGAGCGGCATTAACATGAGCCACCAGGAATTCTATGAAAAGGTCAAAGAAGTTGGGGATCACAATTTTCCGAAGACGGCGCAACCGACGCCGTATCAATTTACTGAGTTCTACCGGAACATTTTGGACGAGGGAGAGGACGAGATACTGACGGTCACTGTTGGGGGGAAGTTGAGTGGTACCTATGCGTCCGCTGAAGCCTCCAGGCAAGAGCTGGAAGGCCAGGGAACGTTTCATTTATTCGACTCGATGGGTGGCTCTGCCGCCCAAGGATATATGGCCATTGAGGCGGCGCGCATGGCAGCCGAGGGAGTAGGGGCTGAAGCGATTTTGGATCGGCTCAAAACAATGCGTGATCAAATGGTCGTCGTATTTTTGATCGATAGCCTGGATTATGCAGTGCGTGGTGGCAGGGTTAGTTCCTTGCAATCAACGGTAGCATCCCTTCTGAAGATAAAGCCGATAATGAAACTCGAGGACGGACTTATTGTCGAGGCAGGTAAAGTAAGAACCTATAAGAAGGCCCTTGAATACATTGTCGAATATGTCCATGAGCGGGTGGGTGATCGGTCAATCGAGCTGGCGTTTATTCACGCAAACGATCCAGATGGAGTTATTGAGCTGCAAAAGAGAACTATGCCCAAGCTCAATGCCAGCGAGACGATGACAACCGAAATGGGACTTCCCGTCTCCATTAATCTTGGCCCTGGTGCTTTAGGAATCGTCGCTATACCAGTGTAGGATGCATTATGACTGAAGACGACTTCTCGGAATTCATTGCGGATCACGCCGATGCGATACAGGCAAGCAGCGATATTTCTGCGAACTTGCTGACTGAACAACCTGAAGAATCGACTGATTTGAGGACGCTGTTTGCCTTATCCAACTCTGTAAGGGCTGTCCTTGTCCCTGTGAGGGCCCCTTCTTTCAAAGCAAGTCTTCGCCAACGTATTGAGAGCAGGCAGCAAGAAAAACCAAGATTTAGGGCCTTAGCATCGCGGCAGAAAGTAGTATGGATTGTGGTTGCTACTGCAGGATCACTGTTGTCGATAACCGGCGTCGTCCTGCTCGTACTAAGAAAGCTGAAAACCTCAGGCAAGGCCGCACGACAGGCTGCGACTGCACCAATTTAGCATTGCGTTCGCCTTTCAGTAGGTTACGCTCAATCAAATACGATAGCCAATTGTTGAAAATCGCCTTGGCGAAAGTGGGTGCAAAAAGCCTGACTTTTTGCACCGATTTTTTTTGCCCCACCAGGGGGAATGTGATAAAGTTCACCTGCGCGGCGTGCTGATATTAGCTTCGGGCCAAATTACTGCACAGAAACTACCTTAATCGGTACCCAATTACAATAAACAACTGGGAATAGGAAATGAGTAGAAATGTAAGACATTTGTTGACGGTTGCCCTACTGGTGATAGTCGGAAGCGTCGTCACCTATTTTGTGCTGACGGCTGTTTACCAATTACCGGTGGCAGCTAGCGAAGAAGCTGGACCCATTGATCAACTCTTCGACATCCAATTTGTACTCATATCTTTTCTCTTTGCCCTAATCATTGTATTCATGCTCTATAGCGTTGTAGTTTTCAGGCGCAAACCGGGGGATGAACAAGGGGCGGATTTTCACGGGCACACCGTGCTTGAGATCGTGTGGACCATAGTTCCACTGATTATCGTCGTTGCCTTGGGTGTTTTCTCGGCCTTTATGCTGGCGGACATCACCTCGGCCGAGCCAAACGAGATGGATGTGCGCGTTCAAGGCCGCCAATGGTCCTGGGCGTTCTCGTACCCGGAAAACGAAGAAGCTGGAGTCTCTACTCGACTAGTTTTACCGGTTGATCAACCTATCAGGTTGCTCATGAGTACAGATGACGTGCTGCATTCATTCTGGGTGCCTGAATTTCGAGTTAAGCAGGACCTGGTGCCAGGTCAGATCACCGAGTTGCGAATAACTCCGGATAGAGAAGGGACTTATAAGGTACGCTGCGCCGAGATTTGTGGCCTAAACCACACCATAATGGTGGCTGATGTCGAGGTGGTCAGCCAAGCCAAGTTTGATCAATGGATAGCGGAGCAAACCCCGCTATTACCACTTGACGAGATGAGCGCCATTGAGCGAGGACAACAGTGGTCAACCGAATTAGGTTGCAATAGCTGTCATACTATTGACGGGGTTGTCGGCGTTGGACCAACGTGGTCGGACCTATTCGGCAAGACTGAAAATATGGTGGACGGATCCACGATCATTGTGGATGAAGACTACATTCGAAAATCAATACTCAATCCCAGCATTCAACTAGTCGATGGATATGCTGATTCCATGCCAAAGGACTTCAATGATCGGATTACAGCACGAGAGGCAGAAATCGCTGAACAGCAGGGTATCGAGCTTGACATCGTGGCGGATTTCATTGCTTACATTGAGACGCTGGCGGAATAAGGACGAATTTCAGGAAGGGGACAGATGGTAACATTTTTCTCATTGGGTCTTATTAGGGGCATATTAGGCCAATTTGTAGGATTCGCCATTGGCTACGGCCTTGTTGCCGGCATTCGCTCGGCCCAGGGTTTGGATCAGAAGCCGGATTTGGCGGTTTTAATCGGCGCGGTTTTTGGACTCATTGGCTTTCTCCTGGCTGCCGGTGTGTTCAGCGATTGGATAAAGTGGATCCGCGGCATCGAAACCCCTATTCGACATGGACCGCCGAAATATCGTCCCGCGTGGACTCGCTACTTCAGCGTTGACTACAATCATAAAGTCATCGGCATTCAATACACCGTAACCGCCGTTTTGGTGCTCCTGCTCGGTGGCGCGTTGGCCCTGATTTTCAGGCTCGAGCTGTCCTATCCCGGTATGCAGTTCCTTAATTCCAACCAGTATAATTCCCTCTTCAGCGCCCATGGCATCATCATGATCGTCAGCATCCTGATGGGTGTCGGGGGGATGGTAAATTACTTGGTGCCATTGTTGATCGGCGCCCAGGATATGGCTTTCCCAAGATTAAATGCTTTCAGCTTCTGGGTTGCTATACCAGCGGCGGTTCTCTTAGTGGCCGGGCTGGTAATTGGGGGTTGGGATACTGGGTGGGTAGCCTACCCAACCCTTAGCACGACGACACCCGAACTCGGCGTCCAATTGTTTCTGCTGGGTTTCTGGATCGTTGGATTCTCGTCGATTGCTGGCTCTCTGAACGTCATCGTTACGGTCGCTACCATGCGCGCCCCGGGTATGAACCTGTTCCGAATGCCGATATTTGTATGGGGAGCGCTGGCAGCCAGTTTAATCCAGCTTACGGCAACTCAGACCGTTGGCCTAGCACTCTTAATGGTGGTCTCTGAGAGGGCCCTGGGTCTTGGCTTCTTCAATCCGGGTGCCTTAGGCGCAACCATGTATGAGGGTGGGGGTGACCCGCTTTTGTACCAGCATCTGTTCTGGTTCTACTCGCACCCCGTGGTTTACGTGTTTGTTTTGCCCGGTTTGGGCGTCATTAGCGAGCTCTTGCCGGTCTTCGTGCGTAAGCCCCTCTTTGGTTATAAATGGATAGCCCTATCTAGCATAGCCATCGCGCTAGTTGGCTTCCTAGTCTGGGCACATCATATGTTCGTATCGGGCATGGATAATTCCCTGAGAGTGCCCTTTATGATGGCTACCTTGCTGGTGGCGATCCCAACGGGTGTGAAATTCTTCAGCTGGATGGCGACGATTTGGGATGGCCGGATGATATTTCCCGCACCTATGTTGTTCACTCTGGGGGCCATATCGGTTTTCCTCATTGGCGGCTTGACCGGTCCCATCTTGGCTACAGTTCCGACCGATTTGATGCTGCATGATAGTTATTGGATCGTCGGACATTTCCATGCGACCATGTTTGGCGGTTTTGTCTTTCCCTTCTTCGCGGCGCTCTATTACTGGTTCCCGAAAGTGACTGGACGCATGTACAACGAATCACTGGCAAAATGGCACTTCTGGCTGATGACTCCTGCATTTTGGATTATGAGTCTGGGCCAGATGCGTATTGGGTTGCTGGGTATGCGTCGTCGCATCGCCGATTATGATCCGGCCTTGGGAATCGAAACGACCCAACTGTTGATTACCCTCGCCGGTTTTGCAATTGGTTGGTCGGTGATTATTATGGTTTATAACGTGGTGAGAAGCGTTCGATCGGGAGCCCGCGCCGGAGCAAATCCATGGCATTCGCGTTCGCCGGAGTGGCAGATCCCATCGCCTGCTCCCGAGATGAACTATGAACGGCCGCCGGTAGTTGTTGGCGACCCCTATGACTATAGCCATCCCGACACTGACTATGTATCGGTTGTACCCGCGAGCGCCGGAGATTAGCCACATGCATCGCACAGTGGGTAGGATCCACCGCCATATGGTGCCGAACATTGGCTGGGAAACAGGGTTGTATTTGAACAATCCTACCTTTACCGCGATCATTCGATGGTCGCCATACAGCCTTATCCCTAAGGAGAAATGATTCGTGAATGACAATAAAAAGGCGGGCTACCGCCAGGGGTTCTATGTGTTTCTCACCCTGGCCGTACTCACAGCGATTGAAATCGTCATCGCTACATACCTTGACAACCCGGCCGTACCTTTGATCATCGTCGCGCTCGTCAAGGCGGGATTGATCGTTCAATACTTCATGCATATTTATCGCCTATGGCGTGAGGAGAGTCACTAGTGGGCGCTGTCGCAGAGGAAATCCACGAAACTCACGTCGAAGAGGCATCCTACGAGGAACGGACGAAGAGAAGCCGTCTGGGTCTCTGGCTGTTCCTTTTTTCAGAGATCTTTCTGTTCGGTGCGTTGTTGGCCGCCCGATACTATCTCTGGGGAGATACTAGGCCTGATCTCGACCAGACGGTTGGTCTTGTCACTACCAGTATTTTGTTGTTGAGCAGCTTCTTCATGGCCAGAGCCGAGACGGCCATTGGGCAAGACGATCGCAAGATCTTTTTTCGCAGTCTGATTATCACGGCCGCGCTGGGTGTTGCCTTCCTCGTTGCCGTGGTTGGTATCGAGTGGGGTGGGCATCTGAAACCGACCGATGGCGCTTTTGGAGCCATATTTTATGCCATGACTGGCTTACACGCCCTGCATGTGCTGAGTGGCGTCATATTGATCATTATTATCTGGTACCGGGGACGGAAGGGAGATTTTTCGGCTGAGCGTCACTGGGGCGTTGAAGCGACGGCCGTCTACTGGCATTACGTTGACGTGGTCTGGGTGTTCTTTTACCCAGCTCTCTATCTCATCGGCACCGCGGTCTAGGAATGGATCCACTCCTTCGCGCCACGCTAACTTCTTGGGACTGGCGCGTCGAAGTAATCATAGTCTTGGTATTAGCCGGGACTTTATATACCTGGGGGTGGTGGCGCCTGCGCCGGAGATCTTCTACCAAACCGGGACACAACCGCTGGCATGCAAGGGCCGCATGGAGACCGCTAGTATACTTGGGTGGATTGCTGATATTGGGCATTGCCCTGATGTCGCCTATAGATGTCCTGGCATCCCAACTGTTCTCCTTTCACATGGTCCAGCATGTACTGCTGGTTATGGTAGTTCCACCTTTGCTTCTGCTGGCAAACCCGCTTCCATTTTCATTATGGGGTCTTCCGGATAAGATGAGGTCGCCTGCTGGTGGTTTGCTTAGGCGGGGATCACCGATCCGTAATGCTCTAAAAAAGGCGACCGGCACTGGGTTAGTCTGGATGGCATTTGTAATCGTCTACTGGGGTTGGCACGATCCAAATGCCTACGATCTGGCGCTCAGAAGTTCACTGGTCCACGATCTGGAACACATCACATTCTTCGTTGTCTCTGTGCTCTTCTGGTGGCACGCAATAGGAGCTGGGCCACGAATCCATAGACCCATGTCGCAGGGGCTCCGCTTCGCTTTTCTGTTATCAGCCGTTCCCATAAGCATGGTGGCCGGACTAGCGATCACCTTCGCTACGGAGCCTATCTATAGTTACTACGAGGCCATGCCCCGCCTATGGGGTATTTCCGTAATGGATGATCAACGGATAGCCGGCGTCATAATGTGGGTGGTCGGAAGTATGATGTACATGCTCGCGGCCCTGATCATCGCGGCCCGCTGGCTTCAAAAGGAAGAAGGAAAACCAGCCCTTCCTGAGTCGGCTTGGGCGACAGAAAAGACGCTAGCGGCTCCGGGGATGGAGACGAAGTGATTAGGGTACTTTGCAGATTAGATGTAAGAACAATCCCCTTGGTTATTACCGGAGAATCAGATTGAAATCATTTTACTTTAGCAAGCATCAACTAGCCTCAGGAGTGACGTATATCTGTTTCCTTGTGATGCTCCTGCTGGCCAATTTCCAGCCGGCTCTGGCGCATACCGAAGGTAAGATGCAGCTGTCGGCCGAGCCGGCGGGGCCGTTCAAGATGACGGTATTTACTTCACCCGATCCGGCCGTCGCCGGCGAAATTCATGTTGCCGCGCTGATCTTTTTGGCCGAAGACGCGAGCCCACTGCTGGATGCCAATGTGTTAGTTGAAGCTAAGCCACTCGAGGACAATGGATCGATACACAGCTCTCCAGCCGTGCTTGGGGAGGCAGAGAATAAGCTCTTGTTCGAGGCTATCCTTGATATCTCAAATCCAGGTCGTTATCTTGTAACCGTATCAGTTGAAGAAGGCAATGGTCAGAGTGGCGAAGCATCCTTTGAATTGGATGTAATCTCAGGTGGGGGATTCAATTGGCTGTACCTGATTCCGGTCATCCTCATTGGTTTGGTCGTTGTAGTATGGGTCCTCTATCGCAAGAATCGCCAGCGACAATCGCCTTAGGCAAGAGAGTAAGGATTTCCGGATCACCGGCGGTCTTCTGTGGAACGAACCTCCTGTCAGCCTGTGAATTTCTCGCCTATCCTTTGTCTTCTTACCCCAAAGCAATAGAATTGAGCCACTTCTATATGGGCCCTTGGGCTTGAACTTTGTCATCAGATACGTCCCCGGTTGAGACAAAGAACACCGGCCTTCGTTGTTGAACATCGATGAGCGCGTCACAGGATACGACAGAAGCAAAGGAAAAAGCGAGCCCGGCACCCCTGGCCCAACTGCCGCGACTATTCGTTAGTCGCCGCTGGTGGTGGGTTACCATACTCGTACTGGTCGGTATGGCTGTTACGTTCCGCCTTGGTATCTGGCAGTTGGACCGGCTCCAACAACGCCGGGCACGAAACACTGAGTACGTCGAGCAGATCAATGCAGCGCCAATGGTACTTGATGGTAATCCAGTGCCGGCCAGCGCAGAGGAACTGCGGGACCGCCCCGCTGTGTCAGAAGGTCGATTCGACTTCACAGAACAGATTATCCTGGTCCAGCAGAATTACAAAGGTCGTCCTGGAGTACATCTGGTTGCACCGTTTGTTATTGATGGGAGCGACACGGCTATTCTGGTTAACAGGGGTTGGATACCGGCGCACGAAGCGGAGAAAGGGGACCTTGGCCGTTTCGGAGATCCGGGTCAAGATACAGTTCATGGTTCATTGCAGCCTTCGCAGACATTATCTGGCGGACGAGGGTCAGATATCGAAGGCCGCCAAGAAGAGTGGTACCGGATCGACATCGAATCGATCCAGAGGCAAGTGCCATATGAACTGTTGTTCGTTTACCTGGCGGAAGAGCCACCGGCCGAGATCCAGGAGCAACTGCCATATAGAGTAGTGCCAGATATCGAACTGAGCGACGGACCGCATCTCGGTTACGCCATCCAGTGGTTTCTGTTCTGCTTGATGTTGGCGGTGGGCTACACGTACTTCGTGCGAACCCGCAGCGCCAGCTGACAATCTTGCTAAAGAAGACCTGCTCGCTCAAAGACCGTAGTCATCGTTTGCCACCCCCTCATGTTTAAGTGGAGTTGCTCTATTGGTGTTGTGGTCGAGCAATTCGGGCGAATCCGGCCAGTGCATTTCCGGTTGCCAACAAGCAGTTCATTGCATATAATGCGCGACATATCTAGCGGTACGAATAATCGGGGAGTCGTGCTGAGAAGATCCGGTTCAGGAGGGGTGTTAAAGTCTAGGGGCGACTTCTATGTTGGTATTGCGTAGTGTATGGTAGCTGCCAATACTAATCTAATCGCTTCTCTATAATAGCTTAAGCAGGGCTATCATAGGTTTGAAACTTAGGTGGTTGTGAATATGCTCCGTCGGATAAAGATTGAAGAAGGATGGCTTACTCTTCTGCTGGTATGGGGCCTGGTCAGCATCGCCGCCGCGGCGATCATCAACGCTGATTTGATACCTGGTTTAGAATTCCTACCGGTCATTGCAACTGCAGGCGTAGTTACTGGGCTGGTCCTGGCCAAGAGCAAATTCTCTGGATCGACAGCCTTTCTCCTCGTCTTCATCTATGGATTGTTTCTTGTGACAGTCGTTATCGGTCGGGAGTTGCCTGGCGACCTCACCTGGCGAGAACGGGTGGGGGAGCTGATAGGCCGGCAGCTTATCTGGGTGGGCAAAGCTGTCACGCAGGGATCTAGTAGAGACGGACTCATCTTCGTTATCCATACCAGCTTTGTATTCTGGTTGTTGGGTACATCCGCAGCCTGGTTCACTTTCCGCGGAGCCCGAGTTTGGAGCGTAGTGCTGCCAAGTGGGTTGGTCTTGCTCAGTGCGGTCTACTACTATTACGGACCCAAACCTCTCGTTGGTTATCTTGCATTGTATACCCTGGTTGCCCTGGTTTTTATAGCCCGATCGCATCTTGTTGCTCTAGAGAAACAGTGGCATTCGGGTCTGGTTCGATACGAGAAAGGAATACGAATCAGCTTCCTGCAAGCCAGCATCATCGCTGCCCTTCTCACTCTGGGGATAGCATGGATCCTCCCGGCAGCGCCTGCCAGCGCGGCGGTTGGCAATGTTCTAGGAGAATCAGGCGTACAGAAGACCTGGGAGGGTTTCCAGGCGAACTGGACTCGTCTATTCTCATCTCTGCGATCCTACGGCACCGGAACAAATGATCTTTACCGAGGTACTTTGGCGCTGGGTGGACCAAGGACCGTCGGGGATAGTCTCATTATGGATGTCGTCGTGTCTGATCGCCTCCCTTACGTGTACTGGCAAGCTGTCGCCTACGACACTTACTTTGATGGCACCTGGTCGATCGCCGAGAGCGAACAGAATCTACACCTACCGGACGACGGTCCGTTAGATATCCCTGAATATGCCTTGCGAGAGGAAGTTAGCCAGACCTTTATCAATTACATACCCAATGCAGGAACGATTTACTCTGCCCCGGAAATCAGTGGATCTAACCGGCAAATGTTTGTAAGGCAGAGCATCGATGGAGCGGGAAAGGCCAACGTGTATATGGTCCAGTCGCGCTTCGTAATGCGACAGGGTGACCGGTATGAGGCGACATCCAATTATAGTGTGGCCGACGCGACGAGCCTGCGGGGTGCCTCCCAGGAATACCCGGTATGGATTAACGAAAAATATCTGCAGATGCCCGAGACGATAACGCCCGAGACAGTAGGATTAGCCGCCGAACTGACGGCTGGTTTAAATAATCCATTTGATAAGGCGGTGGCTATCCGCGATTATCTCCGAGATAACATCGCCTACAATGATCAGATCGACGCGCCTCCGGAGATTGAAGAGCCGATTCACTACATCCTTTTCGATCTGCAGGAGGCATATTGTAACTACTACGCATCGGCGATGATCATGATGCTAAGATCACAGGGCATACCATCGCGTTTTGTCAGCGGCTATGCTCAGGGAGAATGGGTTGATGAGGCTTATACCTATCGCGTCCGCTCTCTGGATTCTCACTCGTGGGTCGAGGTGTATTTCCCCGGCTATGGATGGATTCAATTTGAGCCTACGGCTGCACTCCCCATAGGAGAACGTCCTGAGACAGTGGGAAATCCCGGAGATCCATTTGGAGACGACGCTTTCTTCGGACCTGAGGATCCTCGGCCATTCGATGAGCGAAATCTTGGTGAAGAAATTGACGATTTCGACCGGCTGGCTGCATTGTTCGCGGCAGAAGAGGAAGAGGAGCTGGCGGCGGCGGCTGCGGCAAGCAGAACGAGAACCATCAGAATCGTCGTGGCACTGGTTTTGGTGGTTGCCGCGATAACGGTCACCTTTCTGGCGGCAAGGATGAACATTCGAGTCGAGTCAAGCGTTGAGAAAAGCTATGGTCGCCTTGCGAATTGGGGACGATGGCTCGGTGTGATAGTACGACCGGCGCATACACCATACGAGCGTGCCAATATGCTAGCTGCGGCCGTGCCTGATGGGAAAGAACCCTTGCGGAATATGACCCACCAATATGTACGTCAGAGATTTAGTCCAGACAGGGGGGGCGAAACAGAATACACGCCCCAAAGCGATTGGAAGACACTTCGCCCGTTAATGCTACGGGAAGCGATCTCTTTCCAGCTACGCCGCATTCGCGGCCGGTGGCAGAAGGAATGATCAACCCATCATCGCCCAGCGTCTGAAAACTGACTACCACGCCGGAGACTTCTAGCTCTTCATAGAACGCTTCTTTCCCATACTAACAACCGGATGATCTGAGGCGTTGCCGTTTCATTTACTCTGTGCCATACTAATTCCGACTTATTAAGGATAGCTTGTACGAACAGCCTTAAGGGGACATTTCTTGAGCGATTCATCTGAAAACCAAACACAGAACGAGCTAGTAAAGCTGCGTAAGCTGATTGATGACTTGGCCCAGGTAATCGATAATCAGCGACGTGCAGGAGTATCCGGGGCAGGTGCATATGGGGTGCAAGGGGGCGATAGACAGTTACAACTGCTAAACCAGTCAAGGCTCTCAGTAGAGGCTTTGACTCGGGGCGTCAAGACTCAAGAGAAAGAACGCCAGCAATTGCGGGCCTTACGGGACGTCGGCGCAGTTATTAACTCCTCGCTTGACCAGACCGAGGTATTAAATACGGTGATGGATACCATCATCCAACTCACCGGTGCGGAACGTAGCTTCTTAATGTTGTATGACGAGGAGTCGGGGGAGCTGGAGGTCGAGGTGGCGCGAAATATCAACCGCGAGACCATTGGCGAATCCTCCTTCGAGATCAGCAGAAGTATCGTGGGAACAGTAGTGGAAACCGGAGTTCCGGTAATCACAACCAATGCGCAAGAAGATTCGCGCTTTGACCGGCAAGAAAGCATCATCAGCTACAATCTTCGGTCGATTCTTTGCGTACCATTAATCATTAAGGAAAACACAATCGGCGTCATCTTTGCTGATAATCGTATTGTCTCGGGAATATTCGCCGAAGGCGATCGAGACATGCTTTCGGCTTTTGCCAATCAAGCGGCGGTGGCTATTGAGAATGCGCGCATGTTCCGGCAGATTCGCCGTCAGCTGCAGGACATCACCGAAATGAAAAACCTGCAAGATGACGTCTTTGAATCGATGGCCAGCGGTGTGATAACTATTGATAGAAGGGACCGGATCTCCCTTTATAACCGAGCGGCGGAGCAGATCTTCAGCGTTCCCGAAGACGAGGTGATTGATCAGCATTATCGAACACTATTGGCTCCACCCATGGATAGCGTGGTCGAAAATGTGGTGGAGAAGATCAAAAATTCTGGTGGGCACTATAACATGGAACTGGATACCGATCTTGCAGATCGCACCAGCACCGCAACACTGAACTTGAGCTTCTCACCCTTGCGCAATATTCGACACGAAACCCAGGGTGTGGCTCTCGTCTTGGACGACGTTTCGGAGAAGAAACGTCTGGAGAGCGTTCGCCGGTATTTGCCCCCAGCACTGGTCGATCAAGTTCGGGATGTCGATACGGCCCAGCAACCTCAACGGAGGATCATTTCCGTATTGTTTGCGGATATTCGAGGGTTTACCACTTTCAGCGAGAACATTGATCCTGAACTACTTATCAAAATTGTCAATGGTCACCTAACAGTCGCTGCCCAAGCGATTAACCAATACGAAGGGCTGATCGACAAGTACGATGGTGACGCAGTGATGGCCTTGTTTAATACTCGACTAAATCCGCAAGAAGACCACTCTGAACGGGCTGTTCGAGCTGCCATCACCATGCGCCAGGAACTGTCAGCCTATCACGCGACCGTCCTGCCGGAGAACTGTCTATTCTTTCGTATTGGCATTCACTCAGGCGAGGCGGTTATCGGAAACGTTGGTAGCCCACTGAGGAAAGACTATTCAGCCATTGGAGACGCGGTCAATGTAACCAAGCGTCTACAGGAACTGGCTGGTCCTGGTCAGATTCTGATTAGCTATGACTCATACAAGGCTGTTGAGGATTGGGTCAAAGGGAACGAAAGAGATCCCGTCCACGTCAAGGGGCGGCAGGCGCCGGTGAAGATATTCGAGATCGAAGGCTAACATCAAAATCCTGGGGTTGTTTGTGGGAGCAAGGTTTTTGAGCAAGCCAATCCTGGTTTGAAGTGGTGACAGGTGAGTGATCTGCAGGGCTGGAGACGTAGCCTTGCGACCTAACTAGACGCCACCTACCCTAGTCGGCCTGCGAATACGACTCTATTCCCCGACCTGCACTGCTCCCAAAATATACCGGTCTCCGATCAAGCTTCCAGCAAGATCAGACATGTGTAGACGCCGGCCACTCGTCATCTCATAAAGGCCAACTTCTATCAGGTACGTCCCCGGTGCGAGATCATCTGGAATCTCCAGCTGGTAGGGATCTAGCATTCGCTGTCCAGGCAACCACTTTGGGATCCACAAATGGGTCGGTGTGGATCCGCCTAAGGGTGTGTAGTCCAAGGCAAGATAGGGGTGGTTGGACGTGTCAATCAGATGGATAAAGATAGTATAGCTCTCCTCGGCCGGAGCTAAGCTCCGCCACTCGAGAGTCAGATGCAAATTGTCTCCAGGCACGGCCGACAACGGTTCATCCCAGGGAGCGGTCCTGCGGTCAAAGATGCCGTTACGAACTTTAGCCGATACCAGACCCACGCGTTGGCGGAAGTTTGCCAGAAGTGAACCTACGCGCGGGGGATGATCCTGACCGGTGACCTCCATATCGCCCAATGGCACGAGTTGCCCACTGTCCTCTCCTATACTCAGGTTCCGAATCCCTAGCGAAAGTGGGTATGTGCCACTCGGCAAATCATGGGGAAGGGCAAAATCGAATCGCTCAACGATTATTTCCCCTGGCTCCCATTGGGGAGAGGTCAAGTGGCTATCGGTGGTGAATTCAAGTTCCAATCGCTCGTCCCCATCGCCGGCGTACAAGACCGGTGTGTAGAAATCCTTTACTTCTGATGGGGCGCTCATGGCGATGGTGAGGGGAACAAAATCGCCGGATAACACTTGACTCTTGGGGAGTTGGTAGCCGGCGATCTCTATCTCTCCGCTCATCTGCGACTGAACAGGAGTGAGCTCGGCCGGCAGAGAGCTATCACCCGGTTCGATGACCTGGTAAAAGGCTCCCCGTGGTCTCAGCCGGAAGCCAGCCTCGACGATCTCTCTCCGGTAGCCACTGAGGTAGACCGGTCCACCGGGCAGGTGATCAAAGACGCTCTCGAGCCATGGTCGATCGGTGGAGACGAATCGCGGTTGGACATCAGATGGATCCGGCCAATTTTCTTCTACATACTGGCTGTACCAGAGGGGCGTCATATGCTCCCAGTCGTTGAGCAAGACCGCACCTTCACCCTGATCAGTGAACCACTCATCTACGGCTTCGATATAGTCATCACCCTCCTGATAGTCCGCAATGGATACCTGAGGCAGATTTCGCACGATCTGCAGCACAGGACCAAGCAGGAACAACATCGCAACAAGAAACGAGACGGTCACCTTATCCAGCTTTACGCGCCTCTGGATGATGCCGAGGAGGGCCAGGATTCCCGGTCCGGTCAGCAACCCGATTATCAGGAAACTACCCAATAGGTAGGCCATGATGTCCTGCTGTCGAAGATTGATGACGAATAAATAGTTCGATACCAAAGCAAGACCATAGAGCACGCCGAGGGGCCGTAAACCTGGCTGATGACCACGCCCAGGGGATTCTTGTGGGTTCTGCTTCTTCCTGGTCGCACGATCCCAAAGTAACCAGAGAAGCCCTAGGACAGCCAGGAAGATGGATGTAAGTGAATATTGGAGCCTTAATAAGGTCCAAAATACGAGACCCCGATCGGCCGCATCTGACAATCCGAAAAAGGGTAAGCTCTCGGTAAGGCCTCTGGCTAAGACATGGTCCAGGAACCCGTCCAGCGTGTTCATATCATGGGGCCCGAATTCGGGTTTCATGGCGCTTCGCAACGGGAAATACATCCAAACAAGCAGACCAAGGGCAGCCGCGGCAAACATTTTCAACAAGGTTCGCCCCTCGCGCCATATAGTTGGACGAACATAGATAATGAAAAGCCCGTATGCGAGAAAACTAATAACGGTGAGCGGGTGATGTGTAACGCCAAGCCCCGCCGACAGACAGAAGGCGTATAGCCACCGGTCGGCGCTGGAAGGCGACATCTGATCCTGCTGACCGACCCACCACTTGGTCAGAAAGAAAAGGTTGGCGGCGAGAAAAGTAGCGGTGATGATGTGCGGATTGGCGTGGTTGGCATGCTGCCATAGGTTCGCAGCCGTGCCGACTGATAAGGCCGAAAACAAGGCTATAACCTTGTCTAATCCAGAAAAGCGACCGGTAATAGCCGGGTTTGCACTGGAAATAGTCAAAACTGTTCCGTAAACAAAAAGCGATGAGAGAGTGGCGGCGAAGACTGAGGTCAGATGCATCCGCCAGGGGATTTCGCCAAAAGGGATTGCCGTCTGGAATAATTTTCCCACCAGCGTGTAAAATGCATAACCTGGTGGATGGGCGATGCCCAGAATATTAGATACGAAGGTATATTCGGTTGGATCCCCTAGCACGAGGCCTCTTGCCATCGTCAAGAGATAAAAGACCGGAATCAACAACAGTACAAAGATGGGCCAGTAGGCTATCAGCCAGAGACGGGCCTTAGAAAGCAGATTCAATGCGTCCCTCGTGGTCTATCCTGTCGATTAGTTGGTCATAGACCTCGATGGTCTCGATTGCCGTTTTGTGCCAGCTGAATTTCTTCGCTTGAACAAGGCCTTGTTCTCTACGCTGCTGGTATTCATCCTGATTGAGAAGCAGCCGTCTGATGAGATGTACCATCTGCTCGACCTCTTCCGGGTTGAAATAGGCAGCGGCATCACCGCCAACTTCGGGATGGCTGCTGCGATCACTGGCAGCGACGACCTGCCCACATGCC
>JBARZW010000028.1:0-2001 GCA_049650305.1 Promineifilaceae bacterium (SeqCode) | reverse complement strand
ATGGCCTGCTGTCTCGAGAGGCGAAAATGATCTACGAGGCCTTGCTCAGGGAAGGCCCGCTAGACACGGTGACCTTGCGCCGAAAGATCCACATGACCGGCAAGGCCAGCAACAGCCCTTTTGAACGAGGTTTAGTATCCCTGCAACGGGACTTCAAAATCCTACCGGTTGGCATCGCCCGCGTCGGAGGCTGGCGCTATAGTTTTATCTACGACCTGGTCCACCGCTATTATCCAGACCTACCGGCTGAAGCTCACCCTATCACCCGTCGTGAAGCACGGCGAAAACTGGTCAGTCTCTACTTCTTATCAGTCGGGGCAGCCCAAGAAGCGGACGCACGTAAGTTGTTCCAATGGCCAAAGAGAGATATCGAGTCAACGCTGGCTGCGCTGGTCGGGTCAGGGGAGCTTGTCGAAGGGCGCCGGCTTGAAGGGAAAGAAGGCTTTCGTCTCGCGCTGGCGAGTCTTGTTTAACACCATCCTGCGGGATAACTGAAAACTGAACAGGCTGCTTCAGACCAACCTGTTTAGACCCAATCAGCATCAGATTAGGCTGCATCAGACCAAGCTCTTCCTGGCCAGGGCCATTATCGAGATGAATTCATAGACCAGGTTAGCCGCCAATAAGCAGGTTGTGGCTCCCGTATTGTCATAGGGCGGCGACACCTCAACCAGGTCGTAAGCTACGAAGTTATGGCCTTGTAGACCGCGCACCAGTTATTGGCTTTCCCAACTGGTGAATCCCCCTACCTCCGGCGTGCCAGTCGCCGGAGCGTAGGTGGGGTCGACGAAATCGATGTCAAAGGTCAGAAAGCAAGGCCCATCCCCAGCCCGCTCCTTAACGGCCGAGATGACCGCATCTATCCCTGCCCGGCGCACTTCGTCGGCCGTGAACACCAGAAAGCCGAGATCCCGCGACTGCTGGAGATCTTCGAATTCATAAAGGGGGCCACGCAGGCCGATCTGGCTGGACCGGGATGTATCCAGCAATCCCTCTTCGGTGGCCCTACGAAATGGAGTCCCGTGGGTATCCTTGCCGCCAAAGTATCCATCCCAGACGTCTCCATGGGAATCGAACTGGATCAGGGCAACAGGTCCGAATTTCTCGGCCACAGCTCGCAGCTCTGGCAGGGAAACAGAGTGGTCGCCTCCCAATACAATAGGCGTCACGCCGGCCGCAAGAACCGACCGCATTCCCTCGGTAATCTTAGCGTGGCTCTCGGGTAGATATCCGGGCACTGTGGCGAAGTCGCCGTAGTCAACCCCAGAGAGATGATCGAAGATGGCCACATCGAGGCTGGCATTGTATGGTCGTAACAAGACCGACGCCGAGCGGATCCCCTCGGGGCCAAAACGGGCGCCTACTCGATAGGTCGCGCCTGTATCGAAAGGCGCGCCGATGATGGCGAAGTCGACGCCGGTGAGATCGGTCACGTTTGGAAGCCGCATGAATGTACGAATGCCGCTGAAGCGGGGATATTCCATGGCGTTGATCGGCCCATAACCTTTCATTGAATCCATCCTTGTCAATTACGGTAAGAAAACACGATATTACCATCCCTGTTTTACTGCAACTTCGTCGATATCTCAATCGCCGCCCCCTCTGGCTGAGTCTGACTCGCATGGTTCCAGAGAGCAAGCTCATACGGCCACCATGTGTTAGAATTCCCTCCGATTTTGGCAAAACGGCGTTCATTCGCCGACATCTACTGGAGATTTCAATGGAAAAAGAAACTGGTAACAACAATAAAACGATCATAATCGTCCTTGTCGTGGCCCTGGTCGTGGCCTTGATAGCCGTCATCGTCATGGGTGTCGTGCTGTTAACGAGAGAACCCGGCGACTCTGAAATCGAGTCCGGAGAAGTGGCCACCTTGCCGCCCCCGGCCGTCACAGAGCAACCGACTGTCGAGCCCCCTACCCCTGAACCTGCCGATCCAACTGCCATTGTGACCTCTCCGAAAGGAGTCAATGTACGCACCGGTCCGGGCACTGTGTACCC
>JBARZW010000027.1:0-2915 GCA_049650305.1 Promineifilaceae bacterium (SeqCode) | reverse complement strand
CTCGACTACTCCACTTACCGCATCAGTGCCCAGTGTATTGGTGACGGACAAGGTCACAGTATATGTTCCGGTGAGCGCATACAGATGGCCGGGATTGGCATTTGAGCTCAAGGGGCTGCCATCGCCGTAATCCCATTCGAAACTCAGATTACCGCCTGTCGAAGTGTTGGTGAAAATCGTCGTCGTGCCCAGCGGATCCGGGCTTGAAGATTCGAAAGCAGCCGCGGGTGCCGTTTCTGCAACACAACTAGCCTTCTCTCCGAATAATCTGATGTCATCTATATGCCAGCCATCGAAGTCATGCTCGGATCCATCTGAGTAGAAGCGATATCGGATCTTCACCTCTGCCTCATGATCTACCGTTGGCAGTTGCAGTTTGATTTCTTCCCACGAGGTACTAGATCCATCATAGCTCGATACGATTTCCCATGTCGCTCCGCCGTCTGTTGATACCTCAACATGACAGTAATCCCAGCCAGCTTCCGTGTCACATATCTGCCAGTATTCCAACACGACTCCCCAATAGTCACTCAGGTCAAGAACCTGTGATGTCTGCGTTACATTACGATTATTCGCGTAAAACGATCCCGGGCTTTCGGTCCAGGAATGCGTTTGACTGTGACTCTCCTCGTCGGTTATCGCCCACGGGAACATTGCCGTCCAGCCAATGTTCCCCGATTCGACATCATCTTCAATCACCCCACAGTAGGGATTGAGGGTAAAATCCTGTGTGATTGTCTGGTAGTCGTGTACTGCAACCCCTTCAATGGTGCCCGATGCATAGTCGGTCGATGTTGGTTCTGCCCTTATGATGTAAGTACCGCTGATCACGCGCATCGTGTATTCCCCGGTAACCTGGTTCGTCCTAACGTTGAAATTTAACCCCGTCTTTATGGCTGCTTCCAAGGGTAATCCGGTGTCGGTTGCAATTACTCTTCCCTGGATCAACGGTGCCACCGTTGGATCGATGATGTACAGAAAGGCTGAGCTCAAGGCGCCCCAGTTTCCCAACGAGTCCTGACCTCGAACATAGACTATATGCTGTCCGGTTACGAGTCCGGTCGTGTCGATAGTGGCCTGAACCTTTTCGACGGTGCCGTCAAAGGCGCCATCCACCGGCATCATGGGCACCGATATAGGTACTGTCGACGTTACCCAGGGTGGAACATCGACGTAGAATTCAGCAGCAACAATAACATGCGACGGTTCTGTTCCATTGCTACTGCTGAAACGTGTGTCATCAACCGTGGCAGCTACCATGACCGGCGTTCCTTCGGCAACAGCCCCTCCCCAAATGGTAACGTCTAAAGAATCGGGACCAGATGGAGTCATGTAGGGCGTTCGTGCGACCTTGGCCGCGTACAGCAAAGCCGGCATGTTTTCGGGGATGATTTGCTCTTCAAAGTAACCGCAACTCTGAGAGAATGTTGTGCCCAATTCAAAGGTGTAGGCTACCACACCAAGATCTCCATAGGCGAAATCGTCTGTCGTGCCGTCGGTGGGATAGAGTCCCGTCGCCTGAGTGGGATAGTAGTCGTTGAAATAGGCGAACTTTCTTCCCAAGGTCGTCAGTCCGTCCGAATTCGGTGGCGGTTGTTCCGGGACGAATCCCCAGGGCCACAGGACCCAATCGCCGGAGCTATGAATATCTAGGAAGACACCGGTTGCCGTGATTGGCGCGGCCGCGTTAAGAGGATCATCGCGCTGATCTGGGAATATCGATCGCACATACTCCTGCACAGTATCGGTCTCCGGCTCTGAAGCAGGGCTTGGTCCCCTATAGGTGCTGCTGCACTCGCTGCCACTCGAACACCCTGCGTAGGCAGGGCAAATATTCCAGGAGAATTCGAAATTGCGGTTGAGATCTGCCCCGCGGGATGTCGAGGTGGGAGAACAGTAATTTTCGTTCGTATTCTTTCGCCATGATAGTCCAGTTTCGGCTTGCTTCCGGCCATCGGGATTCACATAGAGCATCAGGTGAATTTCAAGATGGTCGACGAGCCATGTCGCATCGGCGTCAACTCCATAATTGTTCACGAGGTACTCGGCGAAGCGCGTGCTCAACTCTGGTGGCGTGTACTCGCGTGCATGAACTGATGTAGAAACGAACAACTTTGGCTTCGGTCCAGGAATGGCTTCATTTGTTAGTCTCAGTACCATGATGTCATAACCCGGCAGTCCTCCTGAGGTCACCTTCTCCCAGCTGTCGCCGGCGTCTATCCAGGTGGCGAGTTGCGGGTATCGGAGGACGATAGCTTCCGCGCTGGCAAAAGTCTCTTCTACGGTACGATAGCAGGGGTATCCTGGTATACCGTCCAGCTGACCGGGTAACATTTCACTTGGTTGGTTATACCTGGCGGTAAGCTTGTGGTCTATCTCCAGGCGATAACCAAGTGACAGCAGCCACTCATATTCTGATGGTGTGGCCGACAGCACGATGTAGCCCTCGTCCCGATCGATTTCCCATGGCTCTTGCCAGGCTGTTACTGGAGCCAACATAGCATCATCATCGAAGTAGGCACGGACGACAACAAAATCAGTGTCAAAATCCGGACCTTCGGCGGCAGGGGCTTCAGTGATGGCCAAACCTAAGACCAAGCCTGACAAAGCAACCAGCAACATGGAAAACAGGGTAACTCGCTTCAATTTGTGTACCTCTCGGGAATTGTCAGTTCATGGCTCCGCTAACTAGCCAGCGGTGAGGTCCGCGCAAGAATGAGGTTGGTTTATTCATGGTCAGCACGTCGACGCTGAAACGCGAAAGCCGGCACATAACGATGGCGGGGATGATACCAGTTAAGATAAGTGAATGCATCTAAACTTCGTCAGCGCTCGATCTACTTATGGCGCGTTGAGAGCCCCTAATATGGGTGATATACTGCACAGCATCCAGCCGGCGCGTTCGGCCGGTCCGG
>JBARZW010000026.1:0-5691 GCA_049650305.1 Promineifilaceae bacterium (SeqCode) | reverse complement strand
AGCGGTATCCAGGAAAACGGGGCCTCTCCATTCATGAGCGACGTTGCCAGCGCAGGATAATCTTCACCAGGGCCGACCGATAGTATCACAGGGGAAACGTGCATCAGCGGGGTTATAACGGTGGGTAAGAACCACATGGCGAAGAAGGTAACCATGGGAACGGAGATCACACCTGCCACCGAATCAAAGAAGGTGCCCGACATCAAGGTGAGCGTCAGCCAGAAGAACATGGACACAGCCAGCATCGCTATTCCCGCAAAAAAGTTCAGCGGGTCTGGCCAACCTTCAGTGCCGACCACGCCGAGCGTTATATAGGCGATCAGGCCTGGCAGCAACACGGCCGTCAGCGTGATGCCCACCGTACTGCCGATCAATCTGGATACTACAAAAGAGGTGCGCGTAACCGGTTTAGACAGGATCCAGGCGGCCGTGCCGGACCTTTTTTCGCCGACGATGACCCCTTGCATGATGATCATCACCCCAATGGCCACGAAGATCCCGCCAAAGATGCTATAGAGTATGAGTGGGGAATCACCGGCTTCGTTCTCGGCCTCTCCCCTCATGCCAAGCGTGGCAAAGAACAGGATGAGGTTAATGACTGCCAGCCAGATCAAGGCATGCCTCCACCATCTGGGCGACTGGAACCAGCCGGAGAATTGGCCCTTCATTAGGTTGCCTAATCCTCTGCGCCAACCGCGCTCGTCTACAGGCTCGAACACTGCATTCGCGCTCATTTCTCACTCCTTTTTACTATATCGAGGAAGATATCTTCCAGTGCGTATGCTTTACGGCCAAAATCGGCCACCTTGGCCCCGTTGGAAACCAGGAGGTTCAGTAATTGATCCTCGGCCGCCGCTTCGTCGGTGACACTCACCTGCCAGTTGATTTCTCCATTACTCTGGGTTACCTCGACTCCGGAGACCCAGGCCTGCTCCGTCACTTGGGCGTAGGCGTTGTCGGCCGCTTCCCTCAGCTTCACCGAGTAGACGATCTCACCCGTGCCTGACAGCAATTCTTCGATAGGCGCCTGGGTGATCATCGTGCCTTCATTAACGATCGCCACCGTATCGCTTACCCGCTGCACGTCGTCCAAGATATGGGTGCAGTAGAAGATGGTGGCGTACTTGCGTATGCGCGACATCACGGCCAGCACGTCGCGCCGTCCCTGCGGATCCAGGCTGGCGGCCGGTTCGTCCAAGATCAACAGGTCGGGGTAGTTGACTTCGGCCTGGGCGATGCCCAACCTTTGGCGTTCCCCGCCGGAGAAGCCCTTGATCGGCCGGTCGGCCTTGCCCTCCAACCCCACCAGCTCGATCATCTCGTCCACCCGCTTGTCGATCTGCTCTTTAGGTCCCTTGTAAAAGAAACCGGCCGTGAAGGTCAACGTCTCGCGGGCGCTCATGTGTTCGTAGAAACGGGCATCCTGGGGCAGATAGCCCACGCTGGCCCGGATGTCGACGCTATCTTTGACGATATCCTTGCCGAAGATGGTACCGCTCCCGCTAGTCGGGGTAGCTAATCCCAACAGGAGCTTGATGGTTGTGGTTTTGCCCGCGCCATTAGGCCCTAGGAAGGCGAAGATCGACTTGTCGGGCACCTTCAGGTCCAACGTTTTGAGGGCCACCACCTCATCGTAGGACTTACCCAGTCCCTGAGTATTGATGACGAATTGTTCACTACTGTTCATCTCGGTATCCTCCTTTCATGCGAGCTATCAGCTATCAACGGCCTCGCCACGTACGCTATCGGCGTCCGGCCGTTGGCCATCCGCGTGCTCGATATAAAGCCGGGCAAACCGCTGTTCGTAGGCGCCATTAGCCTTGAGCTTCTCATCCCAGTAAGACTTACCCGTACTATTTTGAATTTTTCACATCGACCTCCAGAATAAACGCATCGGGGCGGAGAACCTTTCAGGTTGGGCCATCTTGTGAACCAGAGCCCCGTCAAACTGCCCTGTTTCTCCAAAGCGTTTGCTAGTTGGATATTGATACCTAGCGTCGGGTTTCCTTACCGAACAAACAGCGGTTCAAACACCTCGTTGAATCCTCTCTACCAAGCCAGGCTGGCGGCCAGGTGGGCGATAGCATCTCTCGGAACAGTGCCTGAAAAAGGCAGCGCCGCACCGTACGCAAATTCGTTTCCTAACAGGATGATCCCCAGACGCTCCTCGGGGTAAAGTTGCATGATGGCCGCAAATCCCGGCCCACTGCCGGTGTGCATAAGCCGCTGACGATCCCCGTCGGGCCAGGTCCACCAGCCCAGGCCGTGTCTAAGTCCCTTGTAGACCGATGTCGGGCCACCCTTCACTTCTACAATGTTCTCCTCGCGAGTCATCATCGCCACGCTCTCTGGCGACAAAATACGAGCGCCGTCCAGTTCGCCACCGTTCAGGAAAGCCATCACGAAGCGGGCCACGTCGCCGGCAGGGCTGATGATACCACCCACCCCCGGAAAATCGAGGAGAAACCGCTTGTACCACATGCGACCATCGACCGTTTCGCGGATAACTTCATCGAATCGATCACTGGTGAGGGCTACAAACACGTTCACAATAGCGGCATTGGGCTGCGAACCAACCGCGGCATGTCGGAGCATCTCCTCGCTGTAGACGTAATCGGTGTGCTCCATTTTCAGTGGTCGAAAGATGTCTTCGACGACGTATTCTCTGAAGGATCCCCCGCTAACAGTCTCGACGATCACGCTCAAAACAAGGTGACCGGTATTGATGTAGGTACCTTGCGAGCCGGGCTCAAACTTTAGCCGGGAATTGTCGTCCAGCGCTGACTTCATGAGAGCCGCTTGAGCGGGAGGTGATTCGCCCTCCATATGGAACATGTCGAACACACCCTGGAGATCCGGTACTCCGGAGCTGTGGTTGAGCAAGTGCCGGATGGTGATCTTCTCGCTGCCGTCGGACGGATATTGCACCTTGAAGAAAGGCAGGTATGTGCTGACCTCGTCGTGAATATTGAGGCTGCCGCGCTCGTGAAGCTGAATTATTGCGGTGGCAGTCACAATTTTGCTCAACGACATCCACTGGTAGACGGTTTCAGGGGTGGCAGCACCATCATTGGGACCATCCGCCTGACCAAAGGCTTTGTTGTAGACAATCGCACCATCCTTAGCTACCGCCAACGACAGTCCTGGCGGCGCGCCAAACTCGACAAGCTTGTTCAAGTAAACCTCCAACTCAGCGATGCTGCTTACGCTTTGGGGGGCTTCGGACTCTTGCGTCCGAAGAGGGCAGATCCAATCGTCACCAACAGGAATCGGATTGCCCTGCTTGCTTTTTTCAGCCTGTTCACCAACGTCCTCCTTTAAGGGTAGGCTTAAAGCCCGCATCCGCGCAGGCAAAGCGCAGACTTGACCCAGCTCCTGCCAGACAGACATGTCCGATAATCCGTACGGCGGATGCAGGTTTGAATGTCCATATCTCTCAGTGTAAAGACGGTGACTGCTTGGCCGTCTGAGACCAATTCCTCTGAGAGACGCTTCAGATAACCATCAAACGCAGCATTGTCCCTATTGGGATTACCGTTCAAGATGGCGATCTTCATTATTGTCCTCCTCCTTTTTTTTGCTCAGACAATATCTCATCTTTCGAGCCAGGTACGATCTGGCTGACCGAAATCAAGGGCAAATTCATGTCTCGGATCTTGGCCAATACCCCGTGCAGTGCAGCCTGGTCGGCAAGCGGTCCGCTTAAGGTGGTGATCGGCAGGCCATCCCCGTCAAAGCCGGTTTCCAACCTAAGTCCTTCAAACCAATAGCTGCGTTCTTCGTCGAGATGGCCTTTGACCTTGATGATGTATTCACCTGATCCCGGGCAATTCGCTTCGTTCATCATTGCCTCCCGGAACGGAATAACAGTACGTTTCGCCATCGTAAACGGTGAGAGAGGAGTTCCTTATCGATCATACGTGCTCTAGAGACCAATAAGGTCGCCGAATCCGGAGGCCGTCAGGTCTAGCAGGGTCAGTACCACACCGGTGAGGGCCATGATGATCGCGAAGGGGATGAAGCCCACGAGGACGGTGATGATTGTCTGTCCCCAGCCCAGATCCAGGGCCTCATGTATGGCCACAAACCAGGCGACCACCATGGCAACCCAGGCGATGATCATAGCCGGTCCTAGCAAGCATGAAAGGGCAGTTGAGAATGCAGTCAGAGCACCCAATACGCCTACGACTGTCCAAACCGAGGCCAGGCCCATGGTCCGGACTAACTCGTCGAAGGTGACCTCGGCGTTGAAGACCGCCCGCCCCACCCAGTTCACGACCGCCGCCGCTACGGCGAAAGCGATGATGGCCGTGAGCCAGCCAATCCCGGTGCTAATGACCCAGTGCAAAAAGTTATCGGATGCGTAAGAGCCGAGCTGGTTGAGGAAAGCGAAGACGATCACCAGGATCCAGGCCGTTCTTGTGAATGTGGCGTCCTGCTCGACCTCGGCGTAGACGCCTTTACGGAATGTGAACGCGCCGATGATACGATTTGTCAACATGGTATTTTTTCCTTCAATTTCTTTTCTTGTTCCTAGGCGACGTCCAGATTGATCTGGCCAATGCCCCCATCAATGTCAATACGCAGCGTCACCTCCGACTCGCCATAGGCATCGTTGGTGTAAGTATCGCCGTCCTTCATCAGGCCACTGGTGTCGACATCGCCAATGCCAGTATTGACTACGATCCGTACGCCGCTGTTACTGGGCAGCTTCAGGTTAATTTCGCCGACTCCACCCTTGATTGCGGCATTGAGATCGTCCTGCCACTCTCCAGTCAGGTCGAGCGTGAGCCCTCCGGCACCCATGTCGAAGTCGAGCCGGTTAAGGGATTGGGAATCGCTAAGATCCAGGTCCACCTCGCCTGCGCCGGCGTTGATATCAAGCCTGGAAAGTGCCAGGCTTCCTAGAGAGAGTTTGGACCGGCCGGCGCCCACATTGATGTTCATCTCCATGGGCACGCCCTCCTTAAAACGCAGATCCCATTCATTGCGATAGTCATCCAGATCGAAGAATGTTCCGATGCCCTCCTTGACATCATCATGTTTGACCACAAGGTTACCGTTACTATAGGTCGCCTCCGGATTTAGCTCTTCCACGTTGTAGGTGAAGGTGGCTTCTAAGAGCTCGCCTGCGCCACCAGATACGTCAAGTTCGCCAGCTCCCATGTCAATATCGACGCTGACCGACTCGGCGTCACCTAGCTCGACGGTTTCTGACTTGGTCTGCAGGTCACCAACCCTCGCTCCTTCAATGCAACCAGTTGCTGCAAATAATACGACCACAATGGCCAATAGGGCGGCAAATGTAAACTTCTGTCTTGTCATGATATTCCTCCTCATTACCTATGTGTTTCCTTTCTTCGCCTTAAGCTCATGTCTATTCAGACTTCTTCCGCTTTAGGACGACGATTAGGACCACTACGAAAAGCATTACAATGCCTGCAAGCACCGCCGGGAGCCAGGGTGGGATCGGCAATGCCTCCGGGAGCTGGGCTGGAGGGATCTTTGCCTTCGACCAGTCCACAGCAACGGCCTGGGAATCAGTAGTCGTGGCACCCTCGAAATTTGCCCCGGTCACGTTTACGCCGATCCACTTACTCTCGGTCAAATCAGCTCCGGTAAGGTCGGCTTCCGCCAGGTTTACCGCGCTAATCTGAGCCGCTATCAACTGGGCCCCCTGAAGGTTTGTGT
>JBARZW010000025.1:0-54767 GCA_049650305.1 Promineifilaceae bacterium (SeqCode) | reverse complement strand
CGAATTTTTCGATCGGCCGCGCCGACCGCCAGCCAGCGACCGTCCGGTGAAAAAGCGGCCGAGCCCACAGACTTCGCGCTGACAGAAAGTTCATTCAACTTTGTCCAATTATCCACGGACATGATATCGACCCGGCCTTCAAGGAGAAGAGCTGCCAGCTGTTCATCATGAGAGAATACGATGCCCCGGGCGCTGGACACCTCGGGTCGCAACACCCTAGCTTCTTTCCAAGTTTTCGTATCCCAGAACTTGATAGTCTGCTCGTAGCCCAGGGACATCAAATATCGGCCGTTTTGGACAAATCTGACGTTCATCACGGCTGTCTTGTGACCGGTCAATACGCCAGCCCGTGCACCTGTAGGCAGATACCAGAGGAATATCTCATCCCCGAGGCCACAGGTCGCAAGCAACTTCTTGTCCGGAGAGAAATCAACCGAGGAAAGATTCTTCTTGCTGGCCTTGATGCCGACAACTGGATTGCCTGACAGGGTCCAGATCATCGCTCTACCTCCATAGGAGGCGGCTACCAACCACTCGCCGTCGGCCGATATCTGCACAGCCGAGACGACCTGCATTCGATCCTGAAGCGTTCGAATCTCTTGCCCGTCTGGGAAGGACCACAACTTGACCGTCTTATCCGATGATCCGGTAACCAGGGTCTTCTCATCCGGCGCAAGGGCCATCGTGTGGACACTGTGCGAGTGCCCTTGAAGAGTCCGGATATGCTCCCAGGTTCCCACGGACCACAATTTCACCACATTGTCCATCCCACACGATATAAGCGTCTGGCTGTCTGCGGTGAATTTCAGACCCAAGACATAGCTGTCGTGTGCTTCATATATCATCGGATCAGTCATGCCTACTCTCCTGTCGTTCAGTCATACAATACGGGTCTGGCTGTGCAAGGGTACTTCTCATGGTTTGACTGATGAAGCGGTCCGACGATACACACTTCTCGGAATCGCGGCAACAAGAACTTTGAGTCGACCGCGTATCATTGTGCTTTTGATATCAGGAATCTCGCATTAAGTATAACGTGCGATAGGGTGCTTAAAGAGGATATGGTGGCAACAATATGCTCGAAAATAAAAAGGAGGCGATGGGGCAGATTGCTCCATCGCCTCCAAGATAATTTGGGTCAGGCCAGGTTCAACTACTTACCAACACACATGATTAACTGGACAACTCAGGAGTTGAGTCATCAAGTAGCGCACAGCGGTGATCTGTCACAAGGGACAAGATCACCAACTATGCATTTTCTGAACTATATGGAAAAATGGATATCGAGATGATCCCCAAGCGCCAAACAGTCCTCCCACCAGATCATCAGATCTGGATGTGCGCTGCCTATCCCCAGGTAGTCTACTCCTCTACGATCGACTCACTCTGAGTCGAGAGCCCAAAACGCCAGGGCTTTCACACAGAAAAGAAAATGGCTCGAACTACTCAGTCGCCAAAGCCCACCAGGCTACAATGTGACCAGGAACGGTGGGCTCTCTTATCTAATGAATCATAGGGGTTTTTGGTAATGAGATGCTAGTACCGTTGTCCTAGCATCTCATATATACAGAGGGTACAGAGGTTAAATAAATACAGCCAAGATCAGTCGCCGAGGACGGTCGAAAGGAATAAATAGAAGGTGCCTCCTCTCCAGAGTATTGACTGACATCGCTGGCTTCAACCGGAACATCTACCGGTGGGAGGCCGTTTGCCGTCCCCAGGTTCCGGTACTGTACGGTGACCGAGATCCCGGCCGCCGTACAGGTCATGAAATCACCCGGACCAAGTTCCGTTAAGTCACAGGCCACATCAACCCCTTGGTCGTCGATTACTGAAATACCGGCTAGAGTCACATTTCCGGTATTGGTAACGACGTAGGTCCAGAACACAGGATCTCCGATCCGGATGATAGAGCCGAGGGGCGTGTTGGCGTCAAAACCATTGGTGTATTTCGAAGTATAGATACAAATGTCTAGAAGTTGGTTCTGGTGGCTCTCGAACCCTATTTGAAATAGCTCGAAGTGGGAGCAGATCAATAACCTGGCGAACTCGCATTTCGCGTCTGGCCGGGTGGCTGAGGCGTCTTGGTTAGTCCAGGGGGCGTCTTTTTCGTTGGTGTTGGCGGTGGCGACGTTGGCTGCGGAGACGGCGGCTGCGTCGGTTCCGCCGGAGGCGGTGAGGTCGGCTGCGCAGGCGGGGGCGGTGAAGTCGACTGAACAGGCGGGGGTGAAGTCGGCTGCACAGGCGGGGGTGAGGTCGGCGAGGCGAGCACCACATAGGTTGGCGAAGGCGTCCGGGTGGGTTCGGGCGTTGACGTCGCCGAAGGAACGGCTTCCTCTGTCTCTATGCCCCTGGGCGCCGGCGATTCTGTCGCCTGGGCCATCACAGGTGTTGGGGTTGAAGTTGGCAGCGGCACGCCTAGCGCGGGCCTCGCATCTGGCAGCACGCTGGCCATCTCCCCGGCCTTCACGACCGTGCCCAGGTCTTCGCCAGTTACCACGACACTGCCTTCCATAACAGTGACAAGCGTGGCGCCCGATTCAGTCACTTCGACGGCGAAGTTCGTTCCCTTCACGGTTACCTTCGCCGAGGGCGTCTCAATCTCGAACCTGGAAGTCTCGAACCTGGAGGCGGCTGATACCTGGGATTCTACCACGTTCTGGGTACGGCCGAGATTTTGACGAAGCATCACGACCTGGCCTTCCCCACTTCTCGGCGTTCTCAACTGCAATATTGACAGCTCCGAATTAGCTTCGAGCTCCGTAACGCTGTAATCTGGAAAGCGAAGAGCCGCTTGGGAATCGTCTCCCGATCGCATGCGGTCGCCGGCTTGCAGTTCCATTCCTTGCTGGAGCGGCAGCCATTCATCGCTGCCGGCCGATCGCATCTCCACCAAGCCCGTTACTTCGGCAACGCTGGCTGCCAAGGCTGGCTCCTGCCCAACGAGAGCTACCAGGACGACGCCCACTGATACCAGTAGGATAAGGGCCGCCGCCCCAATCATAACCAATCTCGGCCTCGGCGTGAAAATTGCCTCTATCCAGCCGGATAGGGGCGATTTCCGCGTTTGTGGCCGGAAATGCTCACGATAGACTTGTCGAGCAATAGCGCGCAGTTCGTCCGGGGGTTGCACCCAGACATCGCCGCGTATGATTGCTTGCGTCTCTTGCAACCACGTCAATTCATCCTGGCAGTCATAACAATCTGTCGCCAGGTGCGCCTCGACGAGGTCAATTGCTTCTTGAGACAAGCGACCTTCCTGGTAGTCCACCATCTGCTCATACGTTAGATGAGCCGGTTGGTCCTCTCTACTGTTCATAAACTCGAAACATCACAAATATCTACTTCTATATATAACAGAGAAAACTTTCACAATGCTGATACATTTTTGGCGTTATTAGGTAGGATCTACTAGTACTTTTTTCAATTTCTTAAGACATCGAGCGCGCAGAGGCCCGATCGAGCCGATTGGCATGTTGAGCGTGGCGGCCACGTCCGCGTAGCTCGGAATATTGGGATCGAAATAAAGCAAACGCAAAAGCCTGCGGCAGCGCGGATCGAGATGATCCATTGCCATACGAAGGGCCTCGTGCCTTTCGTATGTCGCTACGATCTCGTCAGGGGAGGGTTCTTCACTCCTGGCTCTTATAATCTCGGCGTCCAGGTCTGAAGTGATGACCTTCTCGTAGTTCACCCCACGCCGGCGCTCCCAACATTCTCTTCGGGTCGTGGTGACCAGCCAGGCCGCGATCCGTTCCGGCTGGCGCAGGTTCTTGAGATTCCGTAACAGGGAGAGCCAGACAGACTGAAATACGTCACTCACTTCAGTCTGCGTGAGACCATAACGAGAGGGGATGGTGTAGACCAACCTCTCGTAACGAGCAACCAATGCATCCCAAGCCGCCTCCTCGCCGGTTTGGCAGGCGGATATTAACTCAGCGTCCGATAGCTGCTTGTAATCAGTCACATATAATGGTGCGGTCATCCAAACCAGTTCGAGGTCTTGTGCTCCCTAGCACAAAAAGACCGAATAATTGCCGCCAATCAATACTCGAAAATCAATAAAGCAAGAATGAATCTTGCGAATGAATCAGGGCCAAGATCTATCAACCACGAAGGCGTCAAGCTTAGCCACGTAGATCAAGGACAGGTTATCTGAAACCCCAAATGATGTAAATGGTACCATGGCTTCGCGTGAAATTCCAATTCATAGGAGATGGCAGTCTAGCCAGATCTCAGCAGAATCGGAAGAGGATTGGCTACGGATAAGGTGCTGGCGTCGGTGTTGGCGGGGGTGGCGTTGCCGTCGGAGGGTTCGGTGTCGGCGTCGGCGGAGGTGGTGTCGACGTTGGCGGCGATGGATATGGGGTCGACGTAGGTGGAATCGGTGTAGGTGGAATTGGCGTAGGTGGAATTGGCGTAGGAGTAGGCGGGATGGGGGTCGATGTTGGTGGGTATGTCGTCGCCGTCGGCGGCGGAGAGGTCGGTGTCGGTGGAGGTGTCGATGTTGGCGGCGGCGCCGTTGGCGGGGTCGGTGTAGCCGTGGAATGTGGTGGTATCGACGCTCCGGATGTCGGGGTCGCCGTTGGCGGGGTCCCCGTCCCCGGCGCTGGTGTCCCTGGAGGATAAGTAGCTGTTGGCGTGGCATCTGAGGCAGACGTTGGTGTCGCCGTTGGTGTGGGCAGGCCAGAAATTGTCACCGGATTCGATATACCAGCCGTTGTCGTTACTGTTCCCTCAGGAAATGCAATTGTTCGCGAAGTTGTTGTAAGCGTAGTTGACGACCCAACTTCCTCAGCCGTTTCGCCACAAGCGTCGTGGATTCGCGTCTCCCCCGGAGGGGCGCAAGATGAAGGAAGAGTTGGCGAAGGCGTACCGAATGCCGGCTCAGCCCCTGGGAGCACGTTGGCCGTTTGCCCGGCCTCTACACGAATGGTGGATCCCTCGCCAGAAACTTCGACCGTGCCTTCGGTAACGCTGACGATAGTTATCTGAGATTCCGTGACTTCAACGGCGAATTCGGTACCAATAACCGTGAAAGACGCCGCGGACGTTTCGACCTCGAACCAGGAATCGTCCGGATTCTGAGGTTTAATAGCATACCGCGTCTGGCCTACGTTCTGGTGCAGAACGACGATCTGGCCTTCGCCCCTACGCGTGGCCGAGAGCTGTACAATCGCCAGCTGGGTATCTGCCCCGATTTCGGTGACGCTGTCGTCTGGATAGCGAAGAACCGCCGATCCGTCGGCTGCGGACCTTATTCGATCGCTGGCCTGAAGTTCCGCACCCGCCCGGAGTAGTAGCCATTTATGGCTTCCAGCCGGCTGCAGCTCGACTAGGCCGGTTACATCAGCTACGGTTGCCGCCAGCTCTGGACCCTGCCCTGCAAGAGTAATCAGGGCGACGCCCATCGCAATGATCGCCATCAAAGCGACCGCGCCGGCCATGGCGAAACGGGGTTTGGGGGCTAGAAGTGAATCAAGCCAGATGCTTAATCTAGACTTCTGGACAACCGGCTCAAAATGCTCGCGAAAATTACGTCTGGCGATAGCTCGGAGCCCAGCCGGCGGCGCTTCCCAATCGTAGCTACGCATGGTAGCCACGGTCCCTTTCAGCCAGGCCAAATCATCCTGGCAGCTATGGCAATCAGCCGCCAGATGCGTTTCAACAAAGGTAGCCTCTTCAGGTATCAAGGTACCTTCTTGATAATCGGCTAGTTGTTCAAACGTGATGTGAGCCAGTTGATCTTCTCCAGTGATCAAATCGCCGAGGCATCTTCAGTTTGGAACTACTTATGCTGGTACTAGCACTTAACATAATAGTACACACAATTTCCCGTTAAGTAAAGTCCGTTATCGTTTGGCGCAGCGTTTTGAGACTGTGTACTCGTAACTGTTCGACGCTGTCGACAGGCACACTGAGCTTCGCTGCGATTTCTTCATCGGGCGGAATGGTGGGTTCTCCATAAAGCATCGTGAGAAGTCGCTGACTTCGAGCATCCATCTTCATAAATGCCCGGCAAGTGACCTCATATCGACTGTATTGGGACACGATATGCTGGAGCGAAAGATCCTCCTGGTCAATGAGAACCCGTTCGTCGTTGGTCTTGTCGCTACCAGTGCCGATTGTGTACTCAGGGTCGTGCCGTCGTCGCCCGATTTCATTTCGAGTTGCAGCAACGAGCCAGGCAGCTACACGTTTTGTTCGTCCCAGCGAATCCAGGTTCTTCAAGAATGATAACCAAACTGACTGGAATATTTCGCCTTCTTCAGACAACTCCAGTTTGCAGCGATCCATCACCGTGTAAACGAGCTGTTCATAGCGAGCCACCAGGGCATCCCAGGCGACCTCTTTGCCATCTTGACAGGCTGCGATGAGTTCACCATCGGATGATAGGTTGAATTCAGAAACCACTTCTGGTGTTATCATAGTAACTAGTTCGTCGGCGAAGTCCCAATCCTACTTTCGCGTCATTGCCGGTGGTTCAATCGATATACTGGTAGCGATCAGAGAGCGCGAGTCAGGATCTCAGACCATAGATCAGAGAAACGGCGCCATCGGTCGCATGGTTCAGTGACAGCCTATCGGAAAGCCGGAGTAGTGTAAATGGTACTAAGGCGTACCTTCCAGTGTCGTCTTTCAGAGGCAATCGCTCGGGAGGTTAACGAATGGTAGATCTTGATTGAGCAAGGGGCTGGGACAGGGCGAGCGAAGGTGTGAGCATCCTCCGATATCTGCGAGTTCCTCGAGTCAGCAAACCGCCGTCCAGAGTATAGGTTCGATCGCGTTTACCGTGTGGGCGATCCGCGCTGTTCGCGGATCAGCTCCTCAACTTCCAGGGATTCTCCTGGATCGAGGATCTTGACAGTTACATCCGGAGCGATCTCCGATGCCTGGTCAGCGAACTCCACTGGTGGTTGGCTGAGGAATTTAGGCCGGAACCACTCAACGACTATGGGACAGTAGGTTCCCCAGTGAATCGGAACGGCCGCCTTGGGCTTGATATGACTCAGTGAATGGGCCGCATGTTTTGGATCCATGTGACCAGGTCCTAATGTCGGCCCCCACCCCCACACCGGGAGAAGGGCGAGGTCTATCGCCTGGCCGATATCGGCCATCTCGTCGAACAGATCCGTATCGCCGGCAAAGTAGATCTCGTGCGATCCGTCGATCAGAAAGCCCAACTCTTGAACATGAGGGATCCAGGGTAATTTCCGACCTGCATGGTCGGCTCGGGTAGCTATGATCGTGACTCCACCCAGGTCGATGGACTCGCCTTCAGCGATCTCCTCGACATGCTTGAAACGTTTAACACGTAAGTAGGTCCCGGCCCCACGGGGAACAATTAAGCGCTTCTCCCGCCCCAATAGCTGTAACGATGACAAGTCCAGATGGTCGCCGTGCAAATGCGAGATGAGCACCACGTCGGCATCTTGCACAACCGGATCCGGATCCGGCACCTGGCGCCGCAGATGACCAACATATCGCTTCAATAATGGATCGGTCAATATGCGAAGGCCGTCCATTTCTATAAACAGTGTCGAGTGCCCGATGTAAGTAACTTTGGTCATTCTGTCTCAGTCAATCTGGCGACTATTATTTTGGGCGCCGGCACCCATCTTGGCAGGCAGGTGGTGGCTCTGTATATAATAGGAAGGCTAAGAAAATGGTAAGCACACGATGTCATGTCGGCAGTACAAACGCGGTCCGTAGTCGCGAATAACATGATACGATCAATATTCCGGAGAAAGTCATTGACTAGCAAGTTCAGTCCGTCTGGTGCGACAGGTATGCTTAAAGCCATATTGCAGCCCTGGTACGACGCTCTGGCTAACCCGGCCGCGGCCCAGGAAAGAGTACTGCACCGCCTGCTTGCGGATTATGCCCGGACGGCAGACGGACGGCAACATGGCGCCGCGCACATAGATACCATCGACGATTACCGTAGGGCCTTTCCATCAAGGAGCTATGAAACGTTCAAGCTCCTGCTTGATCGGGTAATGGCCGGAGAGATCGACGCCTTACTCGGGGAAGAGCCCCTCGGCTGGGCTATCACTCGTGGAACTGCAAGCGGCGAGTCCAAGTTCATCCCTATGACGCCAACAGATATCCGCCAGCGTGTCAGCGCGGGCCGGGCGATGATGAACTACGTAAATCAAACCGGCCGCACCGAACTATTCGAGGGCGTCAACTTAAATCTGAACTTCCCTTCGGTGGTCGGGACCGTTGATATGAATGGTGACACCATTGAGTATGGCTACAGCTCGGGTATTTACGCCAGGCACGTGGCCACCTTCACTCCGATCAAATCAGTCCCAAGTCAGAGTGAGATCGACGAACTTGGCGGCGGTAGAAAAATCAGCGACTGGGCCAGGAGATTTGAGCTGGCTCTGGCGATGTGCCGGGCTGAAAACGTGACCCTGGTTGGCGGCGTTTGCCAGACGGCGATCGAGTTCGCACGATACCTCCGCCGCGAACACAAATGCTATCCCAAGGATCTGTGGAAACCCCAGATCATGACCCTAGGAAGTACTCCGGGGATAAATACCCGGTACAGGCCGGCTCTCCACGCTCTCTACGGCCGGGCGATAATTCGCGAGATATACGGCGCTACCGAAGGAATTTTCGGACAGCAACGCGACGGAAGACGAGCCTGGGTGCCAAACTACGATCAATTCTTCTTCGAGGTTGAGACACGGACAGGGTTCAAGATGCTGCATGAAATGCGTTATGGCGAGCGGGGTAGACTCGTCGTATCCACACCGACCTTGCCGCGCTACAGGATTGGTGATGTGATCCTGGCCTTTGGCTCCTCCCATTTCCGTTGTATCGGCCGCGATGAATGGTGGACGCTATTGCGCTACGCCTGGGGTGAATTAGCTACACTAAATTTGAATCGACTTTAGCTCGAGAGACAGCAAAATACTACCCCATTCAACCGATCCACCGTCGGAATCACCGACCCGGAGCAGTTCATTCTTCCTTCTTGGTGAATCCCCTTACCAGTATCGAGACCCCGAGGGCGATCAGACCAAAGGCCCAAATACATGTCCAATTGCCGAGTCCGATTCCTAAGAACACGAAGCCGAGAATGAGCGTCCCGCTAACCGACCGCCGGTAGGCCGGGATCAGTAAGCGAACAGCTACCTCTAAGAAAAGAACTAACGCCGCTCCGACAAAGAAGACGTTCCAGGCGCCGAGGTCGATCCGGCTCTCGCCCCCACCGACGGCCCAATCTTGAACCGGCAACTCTCTTATGAAATCAGAGAGGGTCTCGAACGCGCCGAGGCTAGAAAACAGAAGCACCACACCGGCCCAGATGAGGATGGACGCCCAAACCAGGGCCGCGAGAGGATCCCGTGACCACTTCTCGTCAACTGTTTTCTCCTGGCGTCTCCTTACCTCTTTTTCGTCTTTTTCGTCCCTCTTCTCGTCTTTTCCGCCGAACTCATCCTTGCTCATAATTTCCTCCCCGAGGAATTCCACTTTGAACGATCCAAACCGCGATCTTTTCCGACTGATATAGTATTACAGAATTCACCCTCCTTGGGAAGTGATCTGTAGCTGATTCCTTACTGATTATTGTCATGAATGCGAGGGCTGATATTTTCTTCGCCGTCAGTAGAGCGGTAGGCTGTATATAGAGTAGATAGCCGGCTCCTGAGAACTCGTCACTCCCCAATAATCGAAAGGGATGAAACGGCAGTCCGGAGCCTCCCTACAGTCTGCCACCTCAGGTGGATAAATGTCAGCTCCAGTCCATCACCGGCGGTAGAGCTAAGACCGCATCGATGTTTCCCTCAACAGTGATCCGCCCTCCCCAAAACGTGTCGACAGCGTTCACGGTTCCCTCATTGATGCCGGTGAAATCCGCTGCATCCATGATTATTGTGGCATCAACAACGGTGGACTTTCCTTGGCGTACGTCGCACCGACCGTCGGCAATGGACATGAACCATTCTCCGCCATCTTCACCTACCAATCGGAATTGGATAGTGGTTTGTAGATTACCAGCCACTTTCGGCCGGAATCGACTGGGAAGAGACTGCATGATTTCCGAAGTGGTCGACATGGTACAGGTTTGATCGAAATATGACTAAACTAATAGGAAGGACGCTTGTCTGGATCATTTACACATGTGGAAACGGCTAACATCGTTACCCGGCATTATCCGGTATTGACGCAAAACCATCGATGATACGGGCGACATGGCGCGACCCTTTAAGGAAATCGGCGATTCTGAAATTCTCGTCAGGCGCGTGCACGCGTCCACCGGGATAGTTGATCCCAGCGGCCACGATAGGAATGCCACCAAGTGGGTTGGCAAACGCATAAACCGGGCTGCTTCCGCCTATCAACGGATCTATGAGGCTCTGTTTTTCGTAGACCACCTCGGCCGTGTTAACCGTCAGAGCTACCAGTGGATCGTCGGGATCAACTTTGGCCGGCCACATCATTGCCAACGGAGATACCACTACATCACTATAACCGTTGGTATCGAGATGGGTTCTAAGCTTAGCGAAAATATCCTCGGGATCCTGCCCTGGCACCAACCGAAAATCGATTTTGGCCATCGCCTTCGAAGGAACTATGGTCTTCATACCCTCCCCGAGATAGCCGCTTGCCATGCCCTGGATATTGCAGGTCGGGTCGAAGACAGCTCGTTTTAACGCCTTGCCCGATAATCCACGAACGAACTCCCGAACACCCAGATGCTCCCGGATCCACGATTCCTTGTCCGGTAGGGCCGCAAGCAATTGGAGATCGTGTTCCGATGGCGGCAAGGCTCCTGAATAAAAACCTTCGATCTGAATCCGTTCGTCCGTCCCTTTCAGGCCATCGAGTAATCTGATCAAACGCCATACGGCGCTGGGTAACATATGGGCGCCACCGGAATGGGCGTCCATTACCATCGTTTCCACAATTATCTCAACGGTCAGGATACCTCGATAACCGAGAACAAGTTCAGGGCGGTCATTGAGGTCTACGCCTCCAAATTCCCAAATCCCACCATGACATTTAAGGATATCCTTGTGATCGCGTACGAACTGGGCGACGGTTGGGCTCCCTACTTCCTCCTCGCCCTCGACGACGAACAGTACACCGCACGGCATTTCTCCGTCATGGGCTGCGCGAACAGCATCGAAGGCCGCCAGGCGGGAGACAAATTCCCCCTTGTCATCCGCGGCGCCTCTTGCATAGAACGACCCATCGCGAATCGCCGGTTCGAATGGGGGTGTTGTCCATAGTTCAAGGGGTTCCGGAGGCTGAACATCATAATGGTTGTAAAGCAGTAGAGTTCGCTGCGAGGCGCCTTCGAACCGGCCGACGATTATGGGGTTTCCCGATGTCTCAAAACGCTGGACTTTAATACCCCTGCTCTCCAACATGCCGGCTACTAGATTTGCGCAGGCATCTATCCCTTCTCCCGTGGCCGAGATGCTCGGCTGCGCGCAAAGCCGAGAAGTCTCTTTGATGTAGTTATCAAGCTGTTTGTTCAGGTAACTATCAATTCGCTCTGATGTGCTATTCATCTACGTTAACTCCAGTGTTGCAGTAATCCAATACCCTAGCTTTTTTTAGGATTTCTCAGGTCAATGGTTGGCAGGAATTCAGGCGGCCTTCTTATTTTTGAAACCTGCTCGAAGGCATAAGCCAATTTGATGAGGACCGGTTCCTGGAAAGCTCCAGCGAAAAAGGAGAGTCCAACCGGCAGGCCGTGAATGAATCCGGCAGGCACCGTTATGTTCGGATAGCCCGCGGCAGCCGCAGGTCTGGAACTGCTTCCCGAATGGTGATCCCCGTTAACGAGGTCGGTCATCCAAGCCGGTCCTCCGCTAGGGGCTACGATGGCGTCCAACTGGTGTTCGGCCATGACAGCATCAATACCCTCTCTTCCGGCCAGGAGACGACTCAGCTTCAAAGCTTCCTGATAATCATGGTCCTTGAGGGTCCCCTTATCCTCGGCCGCAACCATTCGCTCCTGACCGAAGAAGGGCATCACTCTCTCCCTTTCCCTTTCGTTGAAATCGATCACGTCCTTCAGCGAATGAACCGGGAACTCCGGATCTAGCCGGGACAGATAATCGTTCAAGTCGTTCTTGAATTCGTAGAGCAACACCTCGTACTCGTGTTCTCCGATGTCCTCTTTCGTCTGAATATCGGCCGGATCCACGATCACAGCGCCCTGTTCTCTCATGATCTCGATACATCGCTCGATGATGGCATCAACACGCCGGTCAAAATCAAAGTAGTTGCGGGCGATGCCAATCCTGGCGCCTTGGAGTCCGCCCTTATCTAGGAATGGGACGTAATCAGCATGGATGTGGCCTTCGCTACGTTTGGTCGCAGGATCCCTGGGATCGATCCCCGTCAATGCACCGAGCACCACGGCCGCGTCGCTTACGCTCCTGCCCATCGGACCGGCCGAGTCCTGGCTGCTCGAAATAGGGATGATCCCCCTTCGACTGGCAAGTCCAACGGTCGGCTTGATCCCGACGATGCCGTTTGCTTGCGACGGGCAGATGATTGAGCCATCGGTCTCGGTACCGACGGCGGCAGCGCACAGACTGGCCGCGACGGCCACGGCCGATCCCGAACTAGATCCGCATGGATTGCGGTCTAGGATGTATGGATTCCTGGTCTGCCCACCCCGGCTGCTCCACCCGCTGGACGAATGCGGCGACCTAAAATTGGCCCATTCGCTGAGATTGGTCTTGCCCAAAATGATGGCCCCCGCTTGGCGTAGCTTATTAGCGATAAAAGCATCTTCAGTAGCGATTGAACCTTCGAGTGCTAGCGAACCGGCGGTCGTGGTCATTTTATCAGCTGTGTCGATGTTGTCCTTGAGCATGACTGGCACACCATGAAGCTTGCCCCGAGGACCGGTTTTATGCCGTTCCTTGTCCAATTCGGCAGCTATGTCCATTGCTTCGGGATTCAGTTCAATAATAGCGTTAAGCCGCGGTCCTCGCCGGTCGATTTTTTCGATTCTCTCCAGGTAATATGCTACCAGCGTCCTGGCGTCCAGTAGACCGATTTCCATTTTTTTTTGAAGTTCAAGGATGGAGTGTTCTTCCACGGAATTCTTAGCCCTCCAAATTATTAAAAAACCGGATAATGGTCTCGATCGTTCGCTCCCAGGTTGGCAGGTGGAGTTTCTCGTTTGGGGCGTGCAGGTTATCCCCGGGCCGGTAAACGCCGATCAGCACAGAATCGATGCCCAGCTGATCCCGCAACATCGAAACGGCCGGAATGCTTCCGCCGATGCGATCATACAACGGGCGTGTCCCCCAACTCGACTCCAGCGCTTTGCTCATAGCCGCGATCCATGGAGTATTCCGGTCGACAAACGATGGCCTCGATCCTTCAAATAGGCTCATCTCCCATGTAACGCTCTTTGGTGCATTCAATTCGACGAAAGACCGCAGCTGCTCATACGCCCTTTCCGGACTCTGGTCGGGTACCAGCCTCATTGAAATAATCGCCTGCGCCGTGGCGGGGATGGCTGACTTCTGCGCTCCTCCCTGGATCATGAGAATATCTAACGTTGGTCTGGCCCCGGTTCGTTCGACAGGCGTATAGGCGCTCTCACCCCAGAGGGCAGGGACGCCAGTTATCGCCAATGAAAATGCTTCGTCCCGCGGAATTTTAGCGAGATCCGCGCGCTCATCATCATCAATCGCCAAAACATCCTGGTAGAAGTCTGGTAAAGTGACACACCCCTGCTCATCGTGCATACCGGCGATCAACTCAGCTAAGGCATGAATCGGGTTGTGAACCATCCCTCCGAACAAACCCGAGTGCAGGTCAACCGAGGGTCCTTTGATTGTTAGCTTGGTCTCGACAGAGCCTCGAAGAGCGTACGTGATAGTTGGCGTGTCGACCGCAGCCATTCCTGAATCACCATTTAGAGAGATATCGGAAGATAGCATTGTCTCATGCTTGGCAAGAAAGCCGGGCAGACTTGGAGAGCCGACTTCTTCTTCGCCCTCGATCATGAATTTGATATTCACCGGTATTGATCCTGCTTGGATCAAACTCTCAACAGCGGCAATTGAGGCGACAATTGGACCCTTATTGTCAACAGCGCCGCGAGCGAACAGTTCATCGCCTCTGATTTCAGGAACGAATGGCTCTGACTCCCATTCTTCCAGCGGGTCCGGGCGCTGTACATCATAATGTCCATAGATAAGCACGGTCGGCAGCCCCTTATCTTGGCCGCCGGCGCTGGCACCCTTGATTTCCCCGTATACGATCGGGTGTTTTCCAGTTTTGTAAACAAGCACATCTGTAGCGCCGAGCGTTTTCAACCGGTCGGCAACCCATGCGGCTGCCATTGCCACGTCAGGATCACACAACGGATCGCTCGATATGGATGGAATCTCCAGAAAATCCTGGAGCTCCGCCAGAAAACGATCCCTCTCATTCCTGGCATGGCTGATCGCTCTTATGAGTGAGCTGGTCATCTCTCTCCTCCGTAAATAGTTAAGGAATAGTTATTGGGTCGATAGAGTTCGATATGAAAGGACGAAAGGTATAATAATGACCGCGTTTGGCTACCTGGGCCCATCTAATCAGCACCACCCAGGTGACGTCATTATACAGTCGGCGTCTTAAGTGACAATGCAATATTACCAGGGAGTTGTGACATACTTGGCATCAAGTTATATGGAAGATGACGTTAGTTTTGCAGGCTTGGCGCCACGTCAGCATTGCAGCCAATCATCCGATCGCTCAGCTCGCGAAGATGCTCCGCAACACTACTCGTTGTGCTATTTCGTTAGCCCTCTTTAAGGCAGTTGTGCCGAAACCTAGTTGCCATTCTCTATCCAGCACATCGCTAACAACCAGTAAATTGCACACTTTTATTCCTCGAAAGCTCGCCAGCGCGTACATCGCCAATGTCTCCATGTCGACTCCGAGCACGCCTACCTCTCTATACAACTTGACCTTCTCTCGAAGCTCTCGATATGGCGCGTCGGTCGTCCATTGGGGGCCTTTTCGAATCAGCACGCCTTCATCGCTCGATGCAATCTCCAAGGCCTCGGCCAAGTTCGGGTCGGCCCTCAGATCTGTGTCGTGGTCGAGATAGTGAGCAGATGTGCCTTCCTCGGAGATACAGGACGTCGGAATGAAGAATGAGCCAATAGATGCTTCTGGTTGAAGGCTGCCTGCCCAGCCTAGGCCGATGAAACTCTTCGCACCGCAGGCGATCAATTCCTCCATAATCATGACCGTACCCGGCGCCCCGACCGGCATTTCCACCAGAGATAGCGCTTTGCCCTCCAGTTCGCCCGTGAAAAAGGGCTGACGCTCGCCGTAGAGCCAATTTTCCGATCTCCGCGCGCCAATCCTTGTCGCCATTTGTTCAATAACGCGATGCCCCCATGAGACGATTACGAATGGCGCGACACCAATATCCTCAACGCGTATTCCCCTCCGTTCGACAAAATGCTCGATTGTTGCTCGCGGCGTGAAGAGCTCGTCCATCAGCTTCTCCTTTCATTTGTGACTTCAGTTGGACCTTTCAGATCGTTTAGAGGCTTTGATTCCAGAGCACCAGTGAGGCTTAGATCTGTTTTCTTGTGTCTGCTAGCACAATAAATACATCGGGCGACGAACAGACTTTGATAATCTTCGTAGGTTAGGCTATTAACATTGGCTGGTCTAGCCCATATTACTCTTGCGAAAGAGGTTCCAGATTTCGCGAAGGGCTATGCTGACTGTTCCGAGGGAAAGCATGCCGAAAACGATGAGCATGGGGCCGAAAACATACGTACTCAAGGCACCAATTGCGCATCCGACGAGAGGCCATATGTAGATTCGTATGAAACTATTCCCACCCCCACGGAACCTGCGTTCGGCAATTGTTGCCCCAATGGCGAAACCCAGGGCTGTTAGAAACGGGGCCAAGATCCAAAGCGTGGTCGCTATCAAGTCGTTTCCGGCGCGAGTTGCCGGAATGGCGATTACCATCCAAAGCAGATAACAAAGGATGCCTCCCATTGCAGATATGGCGACGATCAGGATTGACCCAAGCCACTTACCCCCGTTGGTCATCTGTCTCTCTCCTCAATTACTTACTCAACTGAATCGACGAACTTGGTTAAGCGATGGTAGGCGATCTCAAATCCTTGCTCTCTCCAGAAATTGAGGGCAACCGGGTTGTCCGCCAGGACGCTCAAATTGATTCTTACGATACCCCGGTTTTGTAGGAGTGAGAGGAGTTCTCGAAACATCTCGGTGCCAAGCCCCTGCCGACGCGCAACCGCATCTATGAAGAAATCATGGATGTAGGCCGTGACATCATCTTCGTAGATCCTAACCATAAAGAAGCCGACGCGACGGCCGTCGACGAGCGCCCAAAATGGATTTTTGCCTCCACCATCCCACCGGTAACGATCCTTGAAATGAGCTTCAGCCAGAATCGGATCCTGGAGCCAAGGAGCATCTGGGACAAGATCTCGCCAGTATTCCACAAGCATTCGTCGAAAAAGATCTGCGTCTCCTTTTGTAACAGGGACTATGAACATTTCTCAACTCTCCAAAAACGACCAGCGTCGATAACGCTCCGGTTGGAAAGAGCGATCCAATCCAACCTAGCAGGCACTCTGGTCAGCTAGCTTTGCTACCTCTTCCACCAACAGTGGATCATCCTCGGATAGGAGGGCGATCTCGGCCATAGTTAAGTCAGCCTCTAGAATGCGAATCAACTCATGGCCGAGGTAATAGCCCGTTTGCCGATAACCTTGCAGATCGAACCAGGAACCGAAAAACGGCCGGACAGGCTCACCCGCATCTACTTTTCGGATAAATTCGGCCGCCAGCCAGGTGAGGTTCGCGCGGCACCATTCCAACCAATCCCCTGCTCCTTCGCGTTCACGCATATGCCAGCTTGAGCTGCCCATAACGAGATGCTCGCTTCTCATGGCAAAACCCTCGCTATATAGCTGCCACCATGGACCGTTGCCACGCGGCAAGTTCGCTTGTGCTCTACGGTGAAAATGGACCACGTGACCGAACTCATGAGCGACCAACCCGGTCAGGGCGTTGATCTCGATCCAGCCACATTCGGCGATGTTTTCTAAACCAAATAGAATCGCGGGACGGTTATCGTATGTGGTCACCCAGCCCGCCCCCAGGCCGATGCCAACATAAATTACCAAGACAAGATCCCCGCCATAATTCAGGACGCGACTCGCCTTTGATAGCGTCGGCGGAAGGATATTCTGCAAGTTATTGTAGGCAACCTGCATAGCCGGAAGTCTTTGCTCGAGATTGGGGAAGACCCGTTCCAGGGCAATGTCATGCCAGTCGAATCCTTCCGATTTGTAATCCTCTATCTGTTTCTGTAGAAGCTCAGGCCACTTGACCATGTAAGTGGTCCGCCAGCCTTCGATCTGTTCCTCAATCGATTCAAGCCTGTACTTGTTCCAATAGGAGAGATAGGCAGGAAAGGTGTCGATAAGGTCATGCATGTTGATCGTTGCCCAAATGAATGAAGTGTCGACAAGTGACCGGAATACACATTATATAATGAAATGTCGCGATTGGTTCGCTAGAGTTGAACGATCCTCTCATAGAGCTAAGAAGAAAGCTTCCAGACGAGAAATGCGCTTAGGCCTAGAGCACTCCCGGTAGAATGAGCTTATATTCACCGAGCATGATCCACACCCTGAGATCTGGCGCGCACCTCAGAATCGGTATAATCTGAGGTCAACCAGCTATAGTCTGGAACGACTCAAACCAAACATCTGCCGCTAGCGTTGAAACAGTCAACCTCAGCAATCTTTATGGAGGATCATCACAAATGTCAGCAACTGAAAAAGTCACGGAAAAAAGAGAAGTGAGTGGTTTTGATCGCGTCTATGTGAGGGATATCGGAGAAGTGATCTTGACCCAGGGGGAAAAGGAATCCCTCGTCGTGGAGGCGGATTCCGATCTCATCTCGAAAGTGAAAACGGAGGTTAGGGGTGGAGTATTGAACCTTGAGGTTGGTCGAGGTTGGCTCGATAAATTAACCCTGGGACTGTCTGAATTATCAGGCAAACGCGTCAAGTACTATTTGACTGTTCGCGAGATTAATGAGTTGAAGATCTCGGGAAAGGGCGACATTGCTGCCGAAAAGATCGATTCAGACCGGTTATCGGTAGGCATCAGCGGATTGGGAAATGTCAACATCGACTCTTTAAACACCGGAAAGCTCTCGGTCAGTATCAGTGGGCGTGGTGAATTTGCCTCGGCCGGTTCTGTGGTCCATCAGATGGTAAACATCAGTGGTTCAGGGGAATACAAAGCCATTGACCTGGAAAGCCAATCAACCATCGTGAAGATAAGCGGTCAAGGAAACGCTTCAGTATGGGCCAACGAGGAATTAGAGGCGAACATATCCGGTTTCGGGAAGGTTGAGTACAGGGGTAGTCCTACAGTTTCCCATTCCATCTCCGGCCTCGGAAGCGTCAGGCAGCTGAAGAAGTCGTAAATCTGTTGGCGCTATTGTTAGGCTCGCGAGTCAATCGACAAGGGATCGTAACTGTTGCCAGGCAGTTTCCTCTCGATCGGCGATGGACAGCATCGGTTCCGTGGCCCAAAGGAGCTTATCCGAGATATTTTCGGCTTCATTGGCCTCTTTAAATCGGCTGGCTACTTCCTGCCAAAGATCGCCTATCTGTCCGAGATCCTGGCCAACCATGGCTATGCGGTCGTCGCTGCAGATCCCGGCCGCCTCCTGCAAGAACCGGCCGTACATGGTCCGGAACAGACCCCCACCAGTTCCCCCGATAGCGTCAATGAAGATGAATATATTAAAGCACGACCAGCGAAGGGTCTCCTCATTCATGATCTCAGGCCACTTTCGGGTGCGTTGATACGCCGTTCGAATACCCCTCACCCCCAGGTTAGCGATGGGCGGCTCAAGCATACCGGCCGTCACCTCGCGAATCGCCTGCCGAACCTCTTCCGGCATTGGCTCCCGCATTTCGCCGAAATCGAAAGTGTACCACTTATGCCGGGGTGGAAAGGGTTTGTAGGTCGATCCCCGGGCCTTGGCCAGGTCGGCCAGAGCCAACCGGTGCAGATCGACATCGCGGTCGGCGATCAGCACCTGGTCGCTCTGGGGATCATAACCTGCAGCAACAACCACGTGCGCACCAAAGTGATAATCATCGGGCAGTTCCAGATAAGGTAGAAAGCCCATGTCGACGTATAGGTAGACCGGCTCGCCTGCTTCCAGCATCTCAAGGAGAGCTCTCTCTGCTTTTAGCACGCTGCTTGTTGAGAACGACTCGGCTCGAACCCCGGTGCGCCTTCCGGCAGTCTTCTCCAGCCCCTCTTCTTTTGGCCGGCCGACATTGGCCCGGCCGCCGTAGAAGGGATCGGTGCCTTTCATGTGCCAGTAAACGAAACCCAGGCCGGATCCCAAACCAAGCAGCAGATCTTCGCTGATAGGATAGCCGTGGTATTCGTAGATGTGCCTTAAGGAGCCTGTATAGCAATGGTGGGTGCTTAATGACTTGAATCCCGGCAAAGATCGGAGCGACGGATGTTCCTCCGCCTCAGTGATATCAACCATAATCCACCTCCAGGTGGCTTGCTTATTCACCCAGTTTGGCACGCTCGTACCGTACTCAATGAGCTCTTATGCTAACACAGCCATCATTTGTGCGATAGTAGTCGTATATCATGTCGCCACCAAGTCGCTTAAGAAAGTGAGCATGAAACAATAAGTTGGCATAGATTTACATTCGGGGCTACACGATTTCCAGTTGTTTAACTGAGAGTGGTGAAATCGAAGAGCCATGACAGGACTAAGACGAAGCGATGTGGTCTTCGGCACTTATAGCCGATGATGCAGAATTGTTACCGAATAGACTGGCAGCCATCCAGGATTTAGTCGGCAGCACCAAGAATATGAACTGTCAGTCTAATTTCGCTCGCGAGACTCTTTTGCTTTCTCGAATTTCAACCTATCTCCATTGACATTCACCACTATCGTATCCCCGTCGACGAAATGGCCTTCCAAGATGGCCAAAGACAGGGGATCGGCCACCATTTTTTGCAGTGTGCGCTTGATCGGCCGGGCCCCGTAAGCGGGATCGTATCCATTCTCGGCAATGAATTCCCTGGCCCCTTCTGTGAGGCGAAGCGACATATGCCTGTCCGCCAGCATCCGGCGCAACCGCTCGGCCTGGATGTCCACGATCTGCTTCAGATCGTCCCGGCTCAAGCTATGAAATACGATGATGTCGTCTACCCTATTCAGAAACTCCGGCCGGAAGTGGGCTCTTAAGGCCGTCATCGCGCTATCAGGATCGTATTCATCGCCGCGGAGGAATTGGCTGCCAACGTTGCTGGTCATGATGACCACTGTATTACGGAAATTGACCGTCCGGCCGTGCCCATCTGTCAAGCGCCCGTCGTCCAGCAGCTGCAGTAGCGTATTGAACACATCCGGATGGGCCTTCTCGATCTCGTCGAATAGGACCACCGAATAGGGCCGGCGCCGAACCGCTTCTGTGAGTTGTCCACCTTCGTCGTAGCCGACGTAGCCTGGTGGCGCGCCGATCAACCGGCTCACGGCATGCCGCTCCTGATACTCGCTCATGTCGATTCGAACCATTGCCTCCTCGTCGTCAAAGAGGAACTCGGCCAGGGCTCGGGCTAATTCAGTCTTTCCTACGCCCGTGGGACCCAGGAAGATAAAAGAACCGACGGGTCGTTGTCTATCCTGCAATCCGGCGCGCGAACGACGAACGGCATTACTTACTGCCTCAATGGCCTCATCCTGTCCAATTACCCGCCGGTGGAGGCGTTTTTCCATCTTCAACAACTTCTCCACCTCGCCTTCTATCAACTTGCTGACGGGAATACCGGTCCATTTGGAGACGATCTCAGCCACATCTTCGCCGTCGACCTCTTCCTTTAGTAATGCCCCGCCGGCCTGTAGTTCCTTGAGTCGTAACTCCTGCTGGGACAACTGCTGTTCCAATTCAACTAATGTTCCATACCGGAGTCTCGCGGAAGCCTCGAGGTCTGTCCGTCTCTCGGCCTGATCGATCTGGATCCTGGTCTCGTCCATGGCTTCCTTAGTGCTGCGGATCTCGTCAATGGCCTTTTTTTCCGTTTCCCACCGGGCGCGCAATGCATTGGCCTGTTCCTTCAATTCGGCAATCTCGGCTTCGATATACCGAAGGCGTTCTTTAGAAGCTTTATCCCTTTCTTTCTTCAGCGATTCCTTTTCAATCTCCAGCTGCAAGATCTGACGGTCGACCTTATCCAAATCGGCCGGCTTCGAGTCGATAGCCATTTTGAGGCGGCTGGCTGCTTCATCGATCAGGTCAATGGCCTTATCGGGCAACTGGCGATCGGTGATGTATCTGTGCGAAAGGGTCGCCGCGGCTATGGCGGCGTTATCCTGGATCCGGACGCCGTGGTGCACCTCGTACCGTTCTTTCAACCCTCTTAGAATGGAAATTGTGTCTTCCACGCTCGGTTCGTCTATAAATACGGGTTGGAACCGGCGTTCGAGGGCCGCATCCTTCTCGATATATTTACGGTACTCGTCCAACGTTGTGGCCCCGATTGTGTGTAACTCCCCCCGAGCCAGCATCGGCTTAAGCATATTGCTGGCATCCATGGAGCCTTCGGCCGAGCCAGTGCCAATCATGGTATGCAATTCGTCGATAAACAGGACGATCTCACCCTCGCTGTCTGCTATTTCTTTCAGCACAGCCTTCAGACGCTCTTCGAATTCACCCCTAAATTTGGCGCCGGCGACCAGGCTGCTCAGATCCAAGGCGATCAGTAATTTGTCCTTCATACCCTCAGGCACGTCGCCGTCGACGATGCGTTGGGCTAATCCTTCGGCGATGGCGGTCTTACCGACACCAGCCTCGCCAATAAGCACCGGGTTATTCTTGGTCCGGCGGCTTAGAACCTGAACGACCCTTCGAATCTCCTCATCCCGGCCAATAACGGGATCTAGCTTTCCGAGCCGGGCCAGTTGGGTCAGATCACGTCCGTACTTCTCCAGGGCCTCGTATGTGGATTCCGGGTTCTGAGTGCTGACTCTCTGACCACCTCTTATATCCGTCAGGGCCAGTAAAACATCGTCCCTGGTGATTCCGGCCTCTAACAAAGGCGACAGGTTGCGAACATCACCCGCGACGTCGACCAAGGCCAGGAACAGATGCTCCGTACTGACGTAATCATCCTTCATTTTTGAAGCTTCTCGCTCCGCCGAACGAGTTATGTTTGCCAGCTCTCGCGAAACGCCAACTTGTGTTGCCGTACCGACAGCTCGCGGCAGGCTCTTGAGTCTGGAATCAATTGCCATGCCCAGAGTCTGCCGGCTGACGCCGATGCGATTGACGATCTGGGGAACGACGCCATCTTCCTGGGCCGCCAGCGCCGCCAGCAGGTGTATGGCCTCGATCTGACTATGATTCATTTCCTCGGCCAGGTGCTGGGCCTGCAGCACAGCCTCTTGCGCTTTCTGGGTAAACTTATTCAGATTCATTTAACCTCTTGTTATCTCGTATCGCATCCTGCAAAGCCCCAGTGAACTCGTCAAAAGATCAAGGCCTCTTAACCAGTACACGTCCAGTCTCTCTAGCTTTCGAGCCTTCGGCCCCACTGGTGCTCGGCGCTACCAATAACACTCCAGGTGCATAAAATTCACACTCTCTCCATTAGTAATAGTAATGAGATCGTGTCAGATAGGTATATGCTCACTGTTAGAGAAACGTTAGCAACCCAAACCGCCATGGCTTATAATATTCGCATCGCTTTTTCTGCCTGATATGCTTTGCGGACACGACGATGTTGCATTGCATTCGCTTAATGCAAATTGTATACACAAGATCCATAGGAGCTTTCGATGAGCGAGAATCCAAGTCTCTTTGAAAATGTCAACCGGCAGGTGGAAAAGGCGGCCGATCTCATGGGGCTTGATGCCGATATCCGCCAAATACTGACCTGGCCTACAAATGAAGTGGTGGTCCATTTCCCGGTAAAACTTAGAAGCGGCCGGATCGAGATGTTCACCGGATATCGTATACAGCACAACAGCGTCCTTGGTCCTTACAAAGGGGGCCTACGCTTTCATCCAGCAGTCAACAGGGACGAAGTGCGTGCCCTTGCCGCTTGGATGACCTGGAAGACGGCCATAGTCGACATACCTTATGGCGGCGCCAAGGGAGGAATCCAATTCGACCCGAAGATGTACAGCGAATCGGATTTAGAGCGAATTACCCGGCGGTTCACCTACGCCCTGGGAAGTAATATCGGACCAGAATACGATATCCCCGCTCCAGACGTTAACACAAATGCTCAGATTATGGCTTGGATTTTGGACACCTATCTTTCCATGCAGCCACCCCAGAATCGCCAGGATAATTATCACGTAGTGACCGGTAAGCCCATTGCTTCAGGGGGTAGCGCCGGTCGGGAAAAGGCGACAGGACAGGGCGTGGTCTTTCTTCTCGAACGATGGGCGAGAGATAATGACTTCGATTTGTCGGAGGCGACTTATTTTGTCCAGGGTTTCGGAAACGTCGGCTCATGGACGGCTAGACTAATGAAAGCTCAAGGCTCTAAACTCGTCGCCGTCGAAGATGCCTCGGGTGCGATCCAAAACCCGGAGGGCATCGATCCGGACCATTTGGCCGCTCATATCGATGAGAAAGGATCCCTGAAAGGTTATCCAAAAGCGCAACAGGTTGACCATGTAACCTTTATGCGAACGCCGGCTGATATCTTCATCCCGGCCGCCCTGGAAAGCCAGATCACGGGAAGCATTGCCGGCGACCTGAGTGTCAGGCTAGTCGCCGAAGGGGCGAATGGGCCGACAACGCCAGGAGGCGATACCGTTCTACTTGACAGAGGCATACAACTGCTTCCCGATGTGCTCTGTAATGCCGGGGGAGTCATCGTCAGTTACTTCGAATGGCTGCAGAACAAACGGCGCGAGTACTGGGATTTGGATGAGGTCGATAGCAAGTTGCACAAGATTTTGATGGCTGGATATAGGCGGGTGAAAGAAGCCGCGGCCGAATACGACACGGATTGGCGAACGGCCGCTTATATCGTCGCCTTGAAGCGATTGGAATCGACCTATAGAGAACGGGGGATATTCCCCTAGATGCAGGGATCGGGGACCGGGGATTAGGGACCGGTCATGGGCGATTGGAATCCTCCAGCACTCGGGCAGCTATCATCCTTTGGCCAACTGAGAGGCGGATTATTATGATGGAACCACACCCATGAAAGATCGATATCGTGGAAGTTTGCTTGGTCTTGCCTGTGGCGACGCCGTGGGAACGACGGTTGAATTCAAACCGCGTGGCCGCTTCTCCCCTGCCAGCGACATGGTTGGGGGTGGACCGTTTGGACTAAAGGCCGGTGAATGGACTGACGATACGTCCATGGCCTTGTGTCTAGCTGTTAGCTTGCTCGAAAGAGGTGATTTTGATGCGCGTGATCAGGCTGAAAGATATTGCCGCTGGCGAGACGAAGGTTACCTTAGCAGCAACGGGAGATGTTTTGACATCGGGAACACAATCGCGGCTTCGTTACTGCGTTTTGAAGTTACCGGCGACCCCTTCAGTGGTTCCGTCAGCCCCCACTCTGCCGGCAACGGATCCATCATGCGCCTGTCTCCGATTCCGATGTATTACGCAGAAGACTTATCTCTGGTCGTTCGATACTCAGCAGAGAGCTCTCGAACAACCCACGGCGCCAAGGAAGCGATCGATGGCTGCCGGTTATTTGGGATGATGATTGCTAAAGCCTTAAAGGGCGAATCGAAGGAGGAAATCCTGTTCGGTGACCATTCCATCATGCTGGGCAGTGATCCCCTCGCCCCAAAAATAGCGGGCATCGCCGCTGGAAGTTACCAAGATAAACAGGAGGCCGGTATTCGCGGGAGCGGATATGTGGTTGATAGCCTGGAGGCGGCTCTTTGGTGCTTCTACCGGACAGAAACCTACCGTGAGGCCATCCTCAAAGCCGTGAACCTGGGCGAAGACGCCGACACAACGGCCGCCGTTTGTGGGCAGCTGGCAGGCGCATACTATACCATAAACGGCTTGCCCGCTGGTTGGCTGGAAAAAGTCGCCATGGGCGAATACATCGAGACCCTGGCAGATCGGCTATACGACGAACGATTTCTGCCCAAAAGTTCGAGTCAATGACCCATGTTTTCTAATCTAGATGATTTCGCCCCCGTTGGCGTTGAGTCTGGCGTGGGATTGGCTCTGCGGGACGAGAGCAACCGGTACTTGTTCTTCCTCGCCGGGACGCGCCATCACTGCCCTCCTGGCGAACTATTCTATGCTGGCATTGGTGGGCACCAGGAGCCAGGCGAGGATTGGATAGATTGCGCGGAGAGAGAAGCACGGGAGGAGATCGGATCGGGGGTGTCGATAATTCCATCGCCGGATACATGGTATCTACCACGAGGTGGAGCAGCAGAACGGGTTCATGTTAGCGATCAGCCGCGGCCGCTTGCCCTCTATGAAATGATCCACCCAGAAGGCACGCCTCGGGCTGGAGATCTCTACCGGCTGGTAATCTACCGAGCGAGGCTAACGAATAGGCCCCGAGATCTCCCGTCGGAAGAAATTAGCGGCGTTCTTGCTCTCACGATTTCGCAGGTGGTCAAGGGCCTGGACCGCTGCGCGACACTGGGGCAGTTGCTAGAAGAAGACGCGGCGATGGTGCTGGAGCCGGATGAGATCGATAGGCAGACTCACCTTTATCCTCTCGGCACGGCAGTGGCCTTGGCTCGAGTACTTAAAATAGGCAATATCAAAACCTAAATCCGGGACAACAAGCAGGTATGCGCAATAGCTAATGAATTGGCTGTAACGACATGATGTAATTACCGAACCGCCCGTAGCTTGGGATTCTGCCACGGCCAACTAGAACGAACTCGCGAAACGAGGTCGAGCTGAGATGATAGAGAAACGACCAATCACATGAAATACACTCTGCGGAAGGTAACCAGTGACGACTACGAATTCCTCTATGATCTTAAGGTAGCTTGCTTGAAGGAGTACGTGGCCGCCACCTGGGGTTGGGATGAAGAATACCAGCAGCAGCGCTTCGCTGGATTTTTCGACCCGACGGTTATTCAGATCATCGTAGTAGACGGTCTAGATGTCGGGCAGATTTCAGTGTAGGACATGGGCGACGAGCTGTTTTTGGCCGGGATCTACCTATCTCCTGAGTGGCAAAATCAAGGTTTAGGCGCGGTGATAATCGGAGATGTGCTTGCCTCTGCAAAAGCCCGCGGTCAACGAGTAAGCCTCCAGGTCCTTAAAGTGAACCCTGCCCGCCGTCTATACGAGCGTTTGGGATTTAGCATATTCGCCGAAACGGATACGCACTTCAAAATGCGGCACTTCAAAATGCGGCGCTTCAGAATGCGGCGCTTCAGAATGCGGCGCTTCAGAATGCGGCGCTCCAGAATGCGGGTTTAGTTAAGGGCGGGGAGCCAGACGACAGCCGACATCATTAACGAATTGCCGGTATTCGTCTACTGTGACTGGGTAACGACCGATGCGGAAGGCAGGCAAAATAATCTCACCTTGGGACAACTACAAGCGGACGGCGTGACCTTGGTATTATGCAATGATGTTAACGGGATAGCTATTGATTCTGGTAATTGAAGATATGCGTAGGATTCGATTCAAGAACCTCTCTGGTTAACAGAATTAGTTCCGGCGACCTTATCGTCAATTACGCCTCAGGCTAATAATTTTAGGAGAGTGGGAAGTTGCTCTATTGCCTGATTGCGTAATCCATGTATTTATTGCTCCCTCTGTCCCTCTGTCAATCAGAAGAGTAAGACTCTGGTACTATGTTCGAGACTGATCGCAACGTGTCCCTCCTGGTGCAATATCTATAAGAGATCAACCTTATGCGGTGATTCAGGCAAGACAGGCCTGTTTCGATCGATTCACAAATACTTTGGCCAGCGTAATGTTGAGATTGTGTAATACAAGCACTGTTGACAATTGGAGTGGAAAAAATTAAACTAACCTCCGACAGATCGCCAATGCAAACATCGATGATGATTGGCTGGTCGATCAAAAGAGCAGGACCCGGATTACAACGTTTCTCTTACAGAATGGGACCTTGGTTAGAGCGGCGGGAGCAGTCGAAGATATAGCTTAAAAGTTTGGGACTGGAAAACTCTGTTCCACTTATATTGTAGAATCGCTGTGATGACAGGCAGAGCAGCCGGATTGTTTGGTATCGAGTTCTGGACTGGAAAACGCATTCTCTGTTTGGATCCCGCATCACCTTTTGATATCTGTGCGTCTATGCGGCCGGGTGGGTCGGACCCGAGCTCAGGGATAAGGAATGACTAGACAAGGAGGTAGCCATCAATGACACGATGGATTATTGATTCAAGCATTAAACTTCGATTCCTGGTCATTATTCTCGCTGCAATGTTGCTGATCTTTGGCTTCGCCCAGCTTCGCCAGATGCCAGTGGACGTCTATCCAGAGATTGACCCACCCTACGTTGAGGTTCAGACAGAGGCTCTCGGCCTCTCCGCCGAGGAAGTGGAAGCCTTCATAACGGTTCCCATGGAGGCGGACTTACTCAATGGCGTAGCCTGGCTCGACCATATTTACTCTGAGTCGGTCGCCGGCCTTTCGTCGATTCTTCTCATCTTCGAGCCTGGGACCGATGCCATTCGAGCGCGGCAAATGGTGCAGGAGCGCCTGACAGAGGCTTATGCCTTGCCAAATGTGTCAAAACCACCGGTCATGCTGCAACCCGTGTCGTCGGACAATCGAGCCGTGATGGTCGGGCTTACCTCGGATGAGCTATCCCCGATCGAGATGGGTGTGCTCGCCCGCTGGACCATAAAGCCCCGCTTGCTGGGCGTACCCGGTGTGGCCAATGTTGCTATCTGGGGGCAACGGGAGCGCCAGCTGCAGGTACTAGTTGATCCCGAACAGCTTCACGAGGAAGGGGTTACACTTCGGCAAGTCATTGAAACCACCGGCGAAGCGCTTTGGTACTCACCCTTAAGTTATTTGGAGGCCTCGGCGCCTGGTACGGCGGGGTGGATCGATACACCCAATCAAAGGCTCAGTATTCGGCACCTGATGCCCATCTCGACGGCGGAGGATTTGGCCAAAGTGGCCATCATCGATAACGAGAATTTACTCCTGGGTGACGTGGCCAGTGTGGTTGAAGATCATCAGCCACTCATTGGGGACGCGGCGCTAAACGACGGTCCTGGCTTCATGATCGTTATCGAAAAATTCCCCGGAGCTAATACTCTGGAAGTGACGCGAGGGGTGGAAGACGCGCTCACGGCCCTACAGCCCGGTCTTCAAGGCATGGAGATTGATACCAGCGTCTTCCGGCCGGCAACCTTCATTGAGACGGCCATCGCCAATATCGGCACGCTGTTGTTAATTGGTTTCGTTCTCGTTTCTCTAGTGCTCTTCGCCTTTTATTTCCAGTGGCGATCGGCGTTGATAAGCTTGTTGGTCATTCCGCTATCACTGATAGCGGCCGGGATGGTTCTCTACCTGACCGGGGCTACCTTTAATATAATGATATTGGCTGGGTTGGTGGGTGTTCTCGGCGTCGTTATTGACGATGCTATCGTTGACGTAGAAAACGTCACTCGACATTTACGTCAGCATCGCCAGGAGGGTAGTGACAAGTCGTCCACATCTATCATTATTGAGGCCATGGTGGAGATGCGAAGCCCCCTCGGCTACGCGCTGGTAATCATATTACTGGCTGCGTTGCCAATCCTCTTCATGCCAGGTCTGACCGGTTCATTGATTCAGCCACTGGCTGTCTCCTATATCCTGGCCATGGTAGCGTCCCTGTTGGTGGCCCTGATCGTCACGCCAGCCCTGAGTGTTAGCCTCCTGTCTAGTGCGTCGCTGCGGCGCGAGTCCCCTATTACAGGGGGGCTACAGCGCTTATACAGCAGGCTTCTGGCCCGGAGCGTCCATTCACCTTACGTGGCCCTCACCGTTGCCGGTGTAATCATCGTGATCGGCCTGGTGGCGCTGCCATTCCTGGATGTCTCATTACTGCCCTCGTTAAACCGGACCGACTTGCTGATCCAGTTTGAAGCCGCGCCAGGCACATCGCGTCCGGAAATGAACCGCATCGTTGCCCAGGCTAGCAACGAGTTGCAGACGATTCCCGGGGTTCGCAACGTCGGATCCCAAGTGGGGCGCGCAATAACCGGGGATGCAGTAGTCGGCATCAATTCGGCCGAACTTTGGGTCAGCCTCGATCCGGGGGCCGATTATGAGGCGACTGTGGCTGCCGTTCATGCGGTTGTCGACGGCTACCCAGGGCTAGATCAGGAGGTGCAAACCTTGCAACCAGAACCCGTCGGTCAGGCGCTGACGGGCCCCGAAAATGACATCGTCGTACGGGTCTATGGCAACGATCTAGACGTTCTAGCCGACAAGGCCCATGAGGTGACGTTAGCCCTTACGGAGGTCGACGGCATCGTCGATGCGCAAGCGAATCTCCACACCGAGGAACCCCAGGTGGAGATTGAAGTGGACCTTGCCGCGGCTGAACAGCATGGGCTTAAACCAGGAGACATTCGCCGGCAGGCAACAACATTGTTGTCAGGTATACATGTCGGTAACCTTTACGAAGAACAAAAAGTATTTGACGTGGTGGTTTGGGGTGTGCCTGAATTACGCGCCAATTTGACGAATATCCATGACTTGATGATTGACACCCCCGACGGCAGTCAGGTTACTTTAGGAAAAGTAGCCGACGTTCGCATTTCACCGGCCGCGACGGTCATCGAACGCCACGCTGTCTCCCGTTTCGTCGACATAGGCGCTTCTGTTAGTGGACGTAGTATCGATTCCGTCACTAGCGACGTCGAAAGTCGCCTCCAGGAGGTGCAGATGCCGTTTGAATACCACTTAGAGGTGCTCGGCGATTCCCAGGGATTGCAAGCCAACCAGCAGCGCCTTTTAGGTATTGCTATTGCCGCTCTGGTCGGGATTTATCTGGTATTGCAGGCCGCGTTGAGCAGTTGGCGCTTGGCATTTGTCGTATTCTTGACCTTGCCCATGGCCTTGGTTGGCGGCGTACTGGCGGCCCTGATCTTAGGTAGCGCCCTATCGATAGGCGCGCTCTTTGGATTGTTTACTGTGCTGGCTATTGCTGTCCGCAATGGAATAGTTCTGCTACGTCACTATCAACGCCTGGAGCACTCTGAAGGTGAGAGCTTTGGTCCAGAGCTAACGCTGCGTGGGGCGGAAGAGCGGTTGACGCCGATCTTGATGACGACGTTCGCGACCGGAGCGCTCCTCTTACCTCTGCTGATTGGCGGCAATATGGCCGGTAACGAGATGCTAAATCCGATGGCGGCCGTTATTCTTGGCGGCCTGGTTACTTCGACCGCGCTCAATCTGTTCATCATACCGCCTTTGTACTTGCGTTTTGGGTATAACATAGTGCCGGAGCAACTAGCTGTCGGTATCGAGGAAGGCGTACCCGCATGATAGGTCATTTTCTATTGCTAATCGGCAGGTAACAGGCATTTTGACTGTGTGATGGCGAAGAAATCGTCAGGAGGAAGTTACATGTGGCTCAGAAATAAGCGATGGCTGATTGGGTTATTAATACTCATCGTCGCCGTCCAACTTGCAGCGTGCGGAGAAACGGAAAATCCGCCCATAGAAGAACCGGCCCATGTAGAGGAAGTTGAGGGATCGGAGTTCAATCGCGTGACTTTGACCGAACGGGCGGCCGAACGTCTCGGCATCGAGACGGCTACTGTTCGTGCAGGGGAACTGTCGCAGACTCAGACTGTCGAGGGTCAGGTGGTCGCACAGGAAGGCCAGGTCACCGCTCCCGGTGGCGGCTTAGTGCAGGTAGCTCTTGACAAGAGTACCTTGAGCAAAGTGGATAGCGCGCGACCCGCTCGCATCCTGCTTCAAGCTGACGACGAAGATGACGATAGTTTCTTGGCCGAGTTGTTCGAGCTACCGGATTCTGACGATAACGGTGACGACGATGAAGATGAGGATGAGGATGAGACGCTTCATTTCATGCTGGAGAGCGCGTGGCAAGGCTTAACCGAAGGTCAACCCGTGTTCGTCAAGCTCGCCCTTTTCGAAGGCGAGCCGCAGGGACTTATCATCCCCTACTCGGCCGTGATTTATGGTCTGAATGGCGAGACCTGGACCTACTTAAATCCTGCGCCACTGACATATATGCGGCAGCCCATCACAGTTGACTACATTGAGGGTGGACAGGCTTTTCTCTCTGATGGTCCTCCCGTTGGCAGCTCAATTGTGACAGTCGGCGCGCAGTTGTTATATGGCACCGATACCGGAGTTGGTAAATGAATGAGATGCGTTGGATCGTTGCGGCAAGTCTCAGGTTTCGTTACCTGGTGGTTTTTGTCGCCGCGATACTGCTAATCTTTGGCATCAGTCAGATCAGTAACATGTCGCTTGATGTCTTTCCGGAGTTCGCGCCGCCGCAGGTAGAGATTCAGTCCCCAGCCATCGGGCTTTCCTCCGCAGAAGTAGAAGCCCTGATTACCATACCTCTGGAGGAAGTGTTCAACGGGATGCCTGGGCTCGACGTCATGCGGTCCAAGTCAGTGAATCAGTTATCTTCGATCAAGCTCATTTTCGAGCCCGGGACCGACCTGATGGAGGCACGGCAGCTGGTGCAAGAACGCCTTTCAATCGTGAGTCCATCGCTGCCAAAGTGGTCCACCCCGCCGCTGATGTTGCCCCCCCTGTCATCTACAGCCCGGACCATGAAAATTGGCATTTCCTCAGATGAGTACTCCGTAGTAGAGCTGTCAATGATCTCCTACTGGAAGATACGGGAGCGACTGCTTCGCGTACCCGGCGTGGCTAACGTGGCCATGTGGGGCGAGCGGATTCAGATTCCCATGGTGCAAGTCGAGCCGGAACGAATGGCAGCCAATGGCGTCACGCTTGAAGAGATCTTACAGGTCACCGCAGATACCCTGGATGTCGGCATAATACCGTATGCAGAAGGATCGACAACAGGTACCGGTGGGTTCCTTGAAACCCCTAATCAAAGGCTGCCGATCCGTCACACCTTAAGCGTTATTACGCCGGAAGATCTGGCCCAGGTGACCATCAATGATAGAAAGAATAGCAAGGGAGAGCCACTTCGCTTGGATGATGTGGCTCAGGTGGTAGAAGATACATGGCCCATGATTGGCGATGCAGTCGTCAACGATGGTGAAGGTCTCCTGCTTGTCATTGAGAAATTCCCCTGGGCCAATACACTAGAAGTGACACGGGGTGTGGAAGAGGCGATGGCCGAGATGGAACCTGGCCTGCCCGGTATCGACTTTGACACCACCATCTTTAGACCGGCGACTTTTATAGAGCTGTCCATCGACAATCTGACCACTTCGCTCCTCATTGGCGCCCTTCTTGTGGTCGTGGTTCTACTTCTCTTTTTGTGGGATTGGCGCATCGCCTTGATCAGCGCCACCATCATCCCCTTGACGGTAGTGATCACTCTGCTCTTTCTGTCCTTCTTTGACACGACGCTCAATGTGATGGTCCTTGCGGGTCTGGTGATTGCTCTGGGCGCCGTAGTCGACGATGCCATCGTCGACGTCGAAAACATCGTCCGCCGGCTTCGTCAGGAGCGCCGTGAAGGCAGTGACAAGCCAGCGACAGCAATTGTACTTGACGCTTCTCTCGAGGTGCGAAACGCGATTGTCTATGCATCGTTGATCGAAATGACGGCATTGTTGCCGGTGTTCTTCATGGAAGGCCTATCCGGCGCATTTTTCCAACCGCTGGCCCAGGCCTATGTTGTGGCCACTTTGGTATCCCCGTTGGTCGCTCTGACCGTTACACCGGCATTGGTTCTCATTCTTATTTCCAATTCTCCGGTCAGGGATCGTGTGTCCCCGCTCATACCACCGTTTCATCGCGCATATGAGCGAATGCTCGCCCCTACACTTCGGAAGCCACGATATGCCTATGCCTCCTTTGTCGGCATTCTTATGATCGGTATCATCGTGTTTCCTTTGCTGGGACAGGAACTGCTGCCTTCTTTTAAGGAAAGGGATTTCCTTATGCATTGGTTGGGTAAACCCGGTACATCCCATCCGGAAATGGTTCGTATCTCTCAGCGGGCTTGTCGAGAGCTGCGAACGATACCGGGGGTCCGTAACTGTGGATCCCACATCGGGCAGGCTCTGTTAATGGATGAGGTGTACGGAATCTATTTTGGCGAGAACTGGATCAGTGTCGATCCCTCGGTAGACTATGACGAGACGCTGGCCTCTATTCAATCACTGGTTGACGGTTATCCCGGACTTTATCGTGATGTGCAGACCTATTTGAAAGAAAGGATCAGGGAGGTATTGACCGGTTCGAGTCATCCCATCGTTGTGCGCATCTATGGCGAAGATCTGAATGTGCTGCGGGCCAAGGCGGCCGAGATTGAAGAGAAGCTAGCGGGCATTGAAGGTCTTACTGAATTGCATACAGAATTCCTGGTAGACGTACCGCAAATACAGGTTGAAGTGGATCTTGACAAGGCCCAACGGTATGGACTCAAACCCGGCGATGTTCGCCGGGGAGCGGCCTATATGATAGCTGGTGAAGAGGTCGGCGACATTTTTACAGCCAATCGAACATACGACGTCAATGTGTGGAGCACAATCGAAAACCGTGACAGTTTCTCCAGTATTCAAAACCTACAGATTGACACGCCCAGAGGTGGGCAGGTGCGCCTTCAGGAAGTGGCTGATGTGCGTATCGAGCCGATTCCAAATGCCATCTATCATGAAAACCTGGCCCGTCGCCTTCACGTTGAGGCCGATATCGAAGGGCGAGATCTTGGCTCCGTCGTGGCCGATGTCGAAGAAGCCCTCGAAACAGTCGAGTACCCTCTTGGATATCATGCGGAGCTGCTTGGCGAGTTCGCGGAGCGGCAGGCTGCTTCGGGACGCTTACTATTGGCGGCAATTGCAGCCGCCCTGGTGATCTTCCTCCTCCTTCGGATATCGGTTGGGAGCTGGCTGATGGCATCGCTGTCTTTCTTGAGTCTACCGGCGGCCCTCGTAGGCGGTGTGCTGGCTGCGTATATCTTCAGCGGTGGCGTCATATCGCTGGGCTCGATGGTCGGCTTCCTCACGATTTTAGGGGTTGCTGCCCGCAATGGCATCATGATGATCAATCATTACCAGCATCTCGAAGAGGAGGAAGGCGAACCCTTCGGTCGAGAGCTTGTCATGCGTGGGTCAAAAGAGCGGATTGCGCCGATCATGATGACGGCGTTAACAGCGGGTCTAGCCCTCGTGCCACTGGTGATTGCCGGCAATATACCCGGTCACGAAATCGAACACCCCATGGCCATCGTCATCCTGGGTGGCCTGGTTACTTCCACGTTGCTCAATCTTTTTGTTTTGCCCGCACTATACTTGCGTTTTGGCAAGGGTCAATGGCGCCCCGCTTCCTACAGCAGCGTCGAGGCTCCTGCTTGAACCGATCATGGAGGTAGACATGTCGCGTTATTACGCCCGTTCCCTATGTGTTGCAGCGATTTTACTGCTATTGCTTGCAGCATGTGGAACTGACGCGTCACCGGAAGAGACATCTAGCATTGAGACCTTTGAGGTAGATTTCGAAGACCTTGAGGAATTCGAATACACAAACTTCGACGATTCAACAAATATCAACAACCAGTGGTTACCCTTGCAACCGGGGAATCAGTGGGTCTTCGAGGGAACCACGGATGAGGATGGAGAGGAAATACCTCATCGCATCGTGTTCACCGTCACAGACCTGACAAAGGTGATTGATGGCGTGCCTACGGTCGTAGCCTGGATTGAGGATTACGCCGACGACGAGCTAGTAGAGAGTGAGATCGCCTTTTACGCCCAAGATAACGATGGCAATGTCTGGTACCTGGGGGAGTATCCCGAAGAGTACGAAGATGGAGAGTTCGTTGAGGCCCCGGCCTGGATCGCCGGCATCGAAGAAGCCCAGCCCGGAATCAAGATGAAGGCTGAGCCGCGACGTGGGACGTTCAGTTACTCCCAAGGTTGGGCCCCAGAGGTCGAATGGACGGACCGCGGACAGGTGTACAAGATGGCCCAACACACTTGCGTCACCTTCGACTGCTATTCGGACGTTCTGGTGATAGATGAATTCAACCGGGAAGAGCCCGGCGCCATTCAGCTCAAATACTATGCCCGCGGCACGGGGAATGTACGCGTCGGCTGGCGGGGTGAAGATGCCCAGCAAGAGACACTAGAATTGGTCGAATTTGTGAAGTTAGATCCAGTGGCCCTGGCGGAGGCCCGCGGTGAGGCGCAGAAACTCGAAGAGCGCGCCTACGAGATCAGCGCGGATGTTTACGGTCAAACGCCGCCGAGTGTGGCGCCACCAGACGATGCAATGACCATGCAGAGTGTCGAGAAACAATACGAGGAGTTCGACTACGACAATTTCGACGATTCGACTAATATCGACAACGAGTGGTTGCCGATGCAGCCGGGAACTCAGTGGGTTTTTGAGGGATTCACCATTGAGGATGGCGATGTCATACCTCATCTCCTGATTTTCACCGTCACCGACCTGACCAAGGAGATCGACGGCGTGCCGACCGTCGTCGTCTACGTTGAGGATTATTCCAATAACGAGCTGGTAGAAGCCGAGATCGCCTTCTATGCCCAGGACGACGACGGCGCCGTCTGGTACCTGGGCGAGTACCCTGAGGAGTACGAGAAAGGACAGTTTGTAGATGCCCCTACTTGGATCGCCGGTCTGGAAAATGCGAAAGCCGGGATCAAGATGCCTGTGGTGCCTCAAGTGGGCGCATCCAGCTACTCCCAGGGCTGGGCGCCCGTAGTTCAGTGGTCGGACCGTGGTCAGGTGTATCAGATGGGCCAGCACACCTGTGTTCCCTTCGACTGCTACGAGGATGTTCTGATAATGGACGAATTCAACCTGGAAGAACCGGGGGCCATTCAGCTCAAGTACTATGCTCCAGGTACGGGCCAGGTTCGGGTCGGCTTTAGGGGAGACGATCTACAGCCAGAGATATTGGAGCTGGTCGAGTTGCTCCATCTAGATCCGGAAGCCCTTGCAGATACAAGAACAACCGCGCTAGAATTGGAGAATCACGCTTACGAAAGAAGCCCAAACGTGTATGGCCAAACGCCGCGGGCTGAAGGTCCATAACATCTGATGCATTGAGGCGACCAGTTTATAGGCGGAGAAGTGGGGTCATAGGGATTCAAGTAAACGCCTGGCGGCGACAATCCGTGCGCAGAAATGGTCAACAGTCTGCACAGATTCACTCGAACCATGTGTCATCTGCGCAATGCGCTGATTTTCACCGATCGGCGGTGAACGCGCGGGTAATGCCAGTGCCTGTATTACTGTTTAGTGGTCAAGGATAAATGCAGGTGAAGACTCTTCACATTCTTGTACGAAAGACCAAAATTACAAGTGTGACGCCTCAGAGACGCCAGGCCAGTTTCCTGGCATTAGTCCTCGCCGTCGGCCTTCTCCTGACCGCCTGTGACGGGGGTTCTCTATTCTCTAACAGCTCGGATTCTGGCGAGGACGGCCGGCCGGGTACAGAGGAGTTCGGTCTGAGCAAACAAGAGCTCGTCGAGAGCGTCGAAGCCGTGGAGGCGTTGATCGCCGCGTGTATGAATGAGGCCGGATTCGAATACGTCGCTGTAGATTACAGGACAATACGCAGAGGAATGACCTCCGATAAATCGCTTCCAGGGCTTAGCGAAAGAGAGTTCTTCAACCAGTACGGATTTGGTATTTCGACTCTGTACACTGGTCTCCCCCCACAGCTTGCCGATGAAAACACGCCGGCCAAAATTGGCCTGGGTAAAAAGAATGCGGAGATCTTCGAGAATCTGTCTCCAGCTGATCAGGTCGCCTATAACCATACGCTCTTTGGTGAGAACATCGACGCAACTTTCGCGGTTGCCATCGAGGTCGAGGACTTTTCGCGGACCGGTGCCTGTACCCGTAGTGCCATCGAGCAGGTATTCACACCTGAGCAATTAGCAATAACTTACTTGAATCCGAAGGATGCCCTCATCGAGCAAGATCCTCGCATGGTCAACGCTCTTGCCGAATTTGCAGAATGCTTGAGGGCTGAGGGCTTTAACTATACTTCCGAGCGTCAAGTGGAACCTGACTTAAGAGAGCGTCTCTATGCCATCACAGGCGGTATGCCTGTCGAGTCGTTAGCGGCTGATGCCCAGGCCGCTCTCGTAGAACTCCAGGGTTATGAGCGCGCTCTGGGTGTCGTCGTCCTCGACTGTGAAGTCAGAATTCTCGAGCCTGTTGAGGATCGGGTTGAGAGAGAGCTATTTGCCGGCCGGCAGGGCTGAGCCGAAATGGTCAGAAAACGGACATCAATACTCTTTCTTGTCCTCACGCTTGTGATTCTCGTGGCGGCCGGTAGTTGGATAATAGGCTCAACGATTCAATCTCCGGCAGAAGTGGCCGCGCGGACGGCGCCGCCGTCGCCTTCACCGATTCTTGTCCCAGTTGAGGAGCGTGTGCTAACGTCCAACGTCGTGACTCGCGGAACAGCCCGTTTTGGATCGCCACATTCAATCTCGATTGCCCCATCTCCCCTGAAATCAGACACAGGGGTGATCACAAGTCTTCCTCTGCGGAACACCCAGCTTAACGAGGGCGATGTGTTACTCGCCGCTTCTGGGCGCCCGGTGTTTATTTTCCAGGGTGAAATTCTGGCGTATCGGGATTTTGTTCCCGGCATTTCGGGTGATGATGTCCTTCAGTTAGAGCGCGGGCTCATGCGACTGGGATTTGATCCAGGTCCTATTGACGGACGATATGATGAGCAAACCGGCGCGGCTCTGGCTGATTGGTATACCTTATCTGGGTGGCAGCCGTTTGGGTCGACAACCGAGCAACTTGGTGAGATCCGTGCCCTCGAGCAGGAACTCGCCGTGGCGACGAACAACAAACTAACGGCTGACGACGCCGTATCTGCAGCACCACTGGCAGTGGAGGCCGCACTTGCCGATGCAGAAGTGGCCAATAAGGTTGCCGCCGCCGATATCGCTGCAGCAAGCACCAGTGAGGAGCGCGTACTGGCTGAGGCTGCCGCCCTAGCCATTCAACTGGCAGGCGAAGTTTCAGTTCAGGCTGCAATTGATGCCCAGAAGGTCGCCGAACGCGAAGCGCAGATAGCCGCCGACATAGTCGATCAGATCACGACTGACCTTGAAAGGGTTCGACGCGACGCAGGCGTTAAGATGCCGATAGATGAAATCGTTTTCATTCCCGCCTTGCCGGTTCGCGTCGAACAGATAGATGTTGTCATTGGTGACGAGGCAAGCGGGCCAGTTATGACGGTGACAAATAATCAGCTATCCATCGACTCGTCCCTCCCGCTTGACGAAGCGCCGCTCGTTAAGCCGGGAATGGCAGTCGTCATCGATGAACCAGACCTTGGGATCGAAGCGACAGGAGTCGTAGGACGGGTGGCCGATATCCCTGGAACCGACGGAGTCGACGGGTTCCACGTCTACTTCGAGGTTCTTGTTGACAAGACCCCTGCTACGCTTGAGGGCTTCTCCTTGCGCCTCGCGATTCCAGTCGAATCAACCGGGGGAGCGGTTATGATTGTACCGATCAGCGCCATGTCTCTCGCCGCCGACGGGACGACGAGAGTGAAGGTATACAACGACGGAGCGATTGAGTCCATCGTGGTCAAGCCGGGACTATCTGCCAATGGCTTCGTCGAAGTGACTCATGTCGAGGGGATGCTGACACCAGGTCAACTTGTGGTGATCGGATACGAGAGCAACTCTTGATGGTAACCGAGCCAGGTCCGATCAGGAATGTCCTCGAGCTCATCAAGGTTAGCCGGCAATTTGGATACGAACCGGCCGTTCACGCGCTCGTCGACGTCGATCTATGCGTAGCGCCTGGCGAGTGGCTGGCCATTACTGGCCCGTCCGGCGCCGGAAAGTCGACCCTGCTTAACATCATCGGCTGTCTGGACCGTCTAACCAGTGGGGGGTATTTCTTTGATGGCATAGACACTGCCAAACTGAACGATAAGGAACGCGCCGGACTTCGGAGTCGACGTATCGGATTCGTTTTCCAATCATTTCATATACTTCCCCATCGATCGGTATTAGAAAATGTGATGCTGACGGAAGTGTACCGTAGGCAATCATTCCGTGGTCGACGAGGGCGTGCGCTGGCAGCGATAGAGCAGGTCGGGCTTAGCCACCGCGCAGATTTCTTGCCGACGAAGCTGTCTGGGGGCGAGAGACAACGGGTCGCAATTGCCCGGGCCATTGTCGGGTCTCCCAGCCTGTTGTTATGTGACGAACCAACCGGAAACCTGGATTCAAAGTCCGGCGCCAATCTTCTCGATCTCTTTGAGGTATTAAACCAACAAGGCCTCACTCTGGTGGTCGTTACCCACGACGATGACGTCGCCAAACGAGCAGGTCGTCGTGTTCATATCATTGACGGCTCACTGACAGAGGTCACAGTTAAGGAAAGTCGGCAGAAGCCCTCACATTCATCACGAAGAAGCGTGGAACCTGCCGTAATTGTGCAGTCAGGTATCACACTTCGAGACTTATTCGATGAAGCGATAGCCGGAGTGTTCGCCAGGCCGGGGCGGACGGTGCTGACAATGTTGGGCATTGTCATTGGGCTAACAGCCCTCGTGGCGACGATTGGTCTGTCTCGCACCGCCAGCAACCGTGTAATCAGCGAATTCGATGAGCTTGCTGCAACCGAAATACTTGTCACCGGGAAATCTGGCCCGGCGGGCGTCGATCCAAAAGTCATTCCCTGGGATGCGCCAACACGTCTGCGCCGCTTAAATGGCGTTGTGGCTGCCGGAACGCTGAGTGAGGTTGATATCGGAGATGCACTCGTCAGCTCGTCACCAATGAAAGACCCTCAGAGTCAAACCGCTTTCAACCTTTCAGTCCAGGCCGCGTCCCCTGGCCTGTTTTCAGCCGTTAGAGCTGACCTAGAGAGGGGACGTTTTCCTGATCGGGGACATTCTAGTCGAGTGGACAGGGTTGCAGTGCTCGGCCCTAACGCTGCGCTCCAGCTTGGAATTGTGAGCCTCGATCAACTTCCGGCCATCGCCATCGGCGATCACCTCTATCTAGTCATTGGCATCCTGCGTGCTGTCGCCCGCCAGCCAGATTTGCTCGCCTCTGTTATTATCCCCGAAGGTACAGCCCGCCATGACTTCGGCCTGGCCGGACCTGAATCAGTGGTCGTCGAGACCCGAATTGGCGCAACGTCTCTCATTGTCCAACAGATACCGCCAGCACTTCGACCCGATGATCCGTCGGTTCTAAAAGTTGAGTTTCCGCCGGAGCCCCAACGTGTGCGTGATGCAGTTCAGAGTGACCTGAATGTCATGTTCCTGCTGCTAGGAGCTCTATCCCTGATTGTAGGTGCTATTGGCATCGCCAACATTACACTCGTGTCGGTGATTGAGCGGACCGGTGAGATTGGCCTGCGCCGCTCTATTGGCGCAACCCGCGCCCATATTGCCGTACAGTTTCTACTCGAGAGCACCTTCCTGGGCGTCATCGGAGGCATACTTGGCGCCAGTCTGGGCGTTCTCATCGTGGTTGCCGTCTCCGCCTACCAGGTCTGGACTCCAGTTCTGGATCCATGGGCGCCCGTCCTCGCTCCGCTGGTCGGAGGGGCGATCGGCCTGGCATCAGGTACCTACCCTGCGTTGCGCGCTGCCCGGATGGAACCGGCCGAAGCCCTACGCATGGGAAACTGACTGGCGACGATCGATGTCTGGTGGAGTGCGGGGCCAGCTGGACTGTGTTGCTCCATCATACCCCCCTGGGAGTGAAGGCGCCTACACTGGTAGGACCTGCTGGTACCCCACGCGTTCTTCGACGACCGACCACAACATAATCTCATTAGATCAGGTCGATGAAAGGCGATTGCCGTAGCTCGCGGGTAGAAATTTAAGAGCACATCCTGTGAGATAGCTGCGTAGATCGACATCAGGACTTATCATTCGCAGACTCCGTCTCGCCGGTATCAATAGCCGGTGAGTCAGGTTCCTCTGGTCCATATTCTTGGTTCTGGCTGATATGATAAATAGGGCTACTTTGATTTTGTGAACCAGAAGGCAATTCACCTAGATGGCATCTTACGCACTAAGACCGGCGACTAAATCTGATTACGATTTCCTGTACAGCTTGAAGGTAGCCTGCCTGAAGGAGTACGTATCAGCCATTTGGGGCTGGGACGAGGCGTTCCAACAGCGGTATTTCGCGAAGCAATTCGATCCAGCCGCTATTCAGATCATGGTTGTGGACGGCCGGGATGTCGGCCAATTATCAGTAGAGAATCGAGACGAGGAGTTGTTCCTTTCCGGGATATACATCCTTCCCGGCTGGCAGAACGAGGGGCTGGGCACGGCCATCATAAGAGACGTGCTCTCCGAGGCCAAAGACCAAAACCGGCCCGTTGCCTTACAAGTTCTCAAGGTGAATCCAGCCCGGCGGCTTTATGAGCGCTTGGGTTTCGAAGTTGTCGGAGAGACCACGACTCATTACCACATGCGTTATAAGAAGTAATCAAAATTGACCGTCAACTCTGGTATTTGCTGAGGGCCAACCGAAAGCCCACGTCGTTGTCAGTGAACCAGGGATCGTTCATTCCCCGGGAACTGGTTCGTACATGAAGGGCATGGCTGTGCCAGGATCCACCCCGAAGTACACGCTCACCAAAGACTGCCGGCTCGTGGCCAGTTGAATCTACAAGGAACGGATAGGGTTCGAAGCAGCTGGCCATCCATTCGGACACATTGCCTGCCATATCGGCACAACCAAATGGACTGTCACCTCCGGGGGAGAAGCGACCAACTGGTGATGTTTGCCCATTACCGCTCTCCCGCATATTACACAGCGCCGGGTCGAAGCGATCACCCCAGGGATAGGCCCGGGCGTCTGCTCCCCTTGACGCTTTCTCCCACTCCGCTTCTGAAGGCAAACGCTATTTTAAACCCGTTACCGAGGACAGCCAGACGCCATAGGTAACCGCTTCATACCAACTGACGCCGACTATGGGCAACTGGTCCCTACCCGACCATTGCTTGTCTCCCCAATAATCCGGTTGGCGGCGTTTGCATGATTCAAGCCAGTCCCATCCTACCTCACTCCAGAAATCGCGCTTACGATAGCCGCCATCGTCAATGAATTGACGGTATTCACCCACCGTGACTGGGAAACGGCCGATGTGGAAGGCAGGTAAGGTGATCTCGTGCTGTGGTTGCTCCCTGCCGAAGAAACCCTTTTCCTTCCACTTGCCTGCCAGCTCGATTTCACCGGCTAGCATATCAATCTGGTCGTCACCAGTACCCTTAAGGAAACGACCGGCAGGGATCTCAATCATCTCAGGTTCGATTGACAGTTGCATTAAAAACCCGTTTTTGAAATTGCGATTCAGAAGGGTCTAGTATTGAATCACACATCGGCAAGCATATCCAAACACCTCTATCTCCAGCCGATCGAATCTCTAAGCCTGCACGCAGCAGATTATCCCATAAGTCCGTCTTCTAATTGAGGTCAGACTTTCAACCTTAGACCTCCAATGTAGGCTAGACATCTCGTACTGGCATAGCTATTAAGTCGGTAGTACGACTCACAGTCGTGCACAGCCACCAAAAGGGGTGTTGCGAAGCGAGACAATCGGGAGGAGCATCGAAGGCCAACTTGGACAACCCCTCTCGCCAAAAGCAATCGCTGTTTTTGAATACAGCGTCACTTTGAATTAGATTTGATCAACACAACTGTTATATTGCGGCGATCTATCGGTGTGTGTCTACCTATTGCCCGTAACAACTTGCGATAATATACTAAAGAGGTTCTTGTGATTGTTCGCTACGTTGATCGCTACAAGACGACTGCTATCAAGCTGGAATCGATCCTGAGTTTCTAATCCGGATCCGGGGGATGCTAGGTGAGCCATCGACATGACCAGTGCCAATGGAACAGGAAACACGAGGCATGGTTGGTAACAAACTAGGATCATATGAAATAAGGGAGCAGATTGGCCAGGGTGGCATGGCCACGGTATACCGCGCCTACCAACCTGGAACAGACCGCGATGTCGCCATCAAGGTTATCCGAAGAACCCACGATCGGAACCGCGAAGCGATTCGACGTTTCCAACGGGAGGCTCGCTTAATTGCTCGGTTGGAGCACCCTTTCATCCTACCTGTTTACGATTTCGACGGCGGCCACGATCCGCCCTATATCGTCATGCGCATCCTGGATGGAGGGACGCTGAAGGATTTTCTGAATCAAGGCTCGATGCCTCTTGATAGCGTCGGCAATCTCGCCCACCAGATTGGGGCAGCACTGGATTATGGCCATCGCCAAGGAATCATTCACCGCGATGTGAAGCCATCGAACATCCTCCTTGATCAGGAGGGCAACGCCTTCGTAACGGACTTTGGCATCGCCCGAATGGTGGTTGGTCCAATGACTGATCGAGATATAACTGCCGCCGGGGCAATCATAGGTACGCCAGACTACATGGCGCCAGAACAAATCAGGGGTGAAGGAGTCGGGGGTGCGGCAGATATCTATGCCTTGGGCGTCGTTCTCTTCCAGATGATCGCTGGCGGACTGCCGTTTGAGGCCGATGACCCGGCTAGCATGTTGGGCATGCATTTACACGCCCAAGTGCCAAGCGCCTTAGAGCGTAATCCACAACTGCCGTACGAGATCGACGCGGTTTTGGCCAGGGCACTGGCAAAAGAACCGAAGGACCGCTTTCCCACGGCCGTTGCTCTGGCGATTGCCACCAGAGTTGCTTTAGGAGGTACGGTAACCAGTTCGCCAACTTACTTGCACCCTACCGATGGCGATACACCCGGAACCTACACGGCTCGCCCCGAACCGGCCGGGATAATGGGAGAAAGATGGCCAGGCGAGCAACAGAGAAATGTCACCGTCTTGCATGTAGATGCGACCGAGTACTCTGCGATGATAGACGAGCTCCATGGTGGCGAAGCAACTCGCACGGCGCTGGAAGAGCTTTGGAAGGCGGCGGGCGTCTCAATAGCGGAGCAAGGGGGAATGATTTTTTCGCAAACGGCTGACACGATACTGGCGCTATGGGGGGTCGAGGCCTCTCGTGAAGATGATGCCGAACGGGCCATCCTATCCGCCATCACCCTCCGAGATGTCGTCCAAGTGCAGGGTAGGACGCTTCTTCCGAATTTATCTGAAGACGAGCCAGCACCCCTGGGTATTGGCATCAACACCGGATTAGCCCTCCTAACTCCTAAAGATCGTAAAGGGAGTTATTCTGTTAGCGGTGCAACTACAAGTCTCTCCAAACGCCTTGCTCAGCAAGCCGGCGGGGCTATCCTGGTTACTCATGGGACTTATTCCCATGTTCGGGGTGTATTCGACGTAGAAATCCACAATCAGATAACGATGCGGGGTATCCGATTCCCTGTCCAGACCTATCAGATTCTACTGCGCAAGCAGCGCGCCCTGCGCATGAATACGCGCGGAGTAGAGGGGATAGAAACCCGAATGGTCGGCCGTGAGGCGGAATTGCGGACCCTGCAAAATGCCTTTCTGGATGCTAGCGAGGATGGAGAGACGCAAATCATCACCATAGTCGGCGAAGCCGGTCTAGGGAAATCCCGGCTGCTGTATGAGTTCAGCAACTGGTGCGAACTGCGACCGGAGTATTTTTGGTTGGTGCGCGGCCGGGCAACTACAGAGATGGTCCAGCGCCCCTTTGCTCTTCTGCGCGATCTGCTCTCCTTTCGTTTTGAGATATTAGACAGCGATAGTCCAGCTATTGTCCGGCAGAAGCTGGAAGCCGGCATCGAGCAGCAGATCGGAGAAGACGAGGAGATGGCCCATTTGATCGGTCACATGGCTGGCTTTGATTTCTCTGACAGTCGCCATGTGAAGAGTTGGCTGGATGATCCACTAGAGTTGACTAAACGAGCCGCGCGGTTGTTCAATCAATGGCTGGTGAGGCTTTGCGCCGTGCACCCGGTGGTTGTCGAGATTGAGGATATCCACTATGCCGACGATGCTTCGCTCGATCTGCTGACCGGCCTGGTTAGCGAGCACGAAAGAGTGCGTCTGATGCTCGTCTGTCTCGCTCGCCCGAGTTTGTATGAGCGCCGGCCGGCCTGGGGAAGCGGGTTTCTGAATCATACCCGGGTTGAGCTGCATCCGTTGGATAAGCGAGCCGGCCGGAGCCTGGCTCTCGAGATCCTACAAAAACTGGATGAGATACCTAGCGCGCTTCTGGACCTGCTCGTTGAGCGCGCCGAGGGCAATCCTTATTACTTGGAAGAGCTGGTAAAAATGCTCATCAGCGATCGGGTGATCATTAAAGACAGGGAAGATAGATGGCGGGTTGAGGTAGATCGCCTAGGCCATATCACCTTGCCAACCACGCTGACCGGATTACTGCAGGTACGGCTTGACAGCCTGCTGTATCCTGAGAAATTGACGCTTCAGCGGGCGGCCGTGGTAGGTCGAATCTTCTCCGACGCTGCACTTAGGAACCTTGATAAGGACGATGACTTCCACGTAGATGATCTGGACGGTACTCTTCAAAGGCTGGTTGAGAACGAGTATATTAACAGGCGAGAATACACAACGTTCGAAGGATCCTGTGAGTACATATTCGGAAGCAAGATGCTGCGCGAAATGCTCTTGCAGACACTGCCACCTCGCCGGATCCGCTTTTACTACGTGTCGGCCGCGGAGTGGTTGATAGAAGCCAGCGCCGACCGGGCTGATGAATATGGCAGCTTGATCGCCGATTACTACATTCAGGCAAGCATTCCAGAAAAGGCAACTGACTGGTACACGCGAGCCGCCAAACGCGCCATGACTCAAGGGGCGTTGATCGAGGCTCGCAGATATTTCGACAACGCTTTGGATTCGAATCCCCGGGAGGATAAGCAAAGACGATGGAACGCCCTTTTAGGTCGCGACGAACTATTGGGGCTTCTTGGTTTGACTGAGGCAAGAAGTGCCGACGATGAGGAACTCCTGACCCTTGCATGCGAGCTAGACGATGATGATCGACTGGCCGAGGCCTATCTTCAAAGAGCTTCCTCTGCCAGGACCGTGGCAGACTATCACGTCGCCATTCAGGACCTAGATGCGGCCATCGCCATCGTCAGGCGAACCGGTAATCTTAGAATCGGATCCCTGGCCCTTGGGCTCAAAGTTGTTTGCCAGGTTCGTCTTGGCGAACTTAAAGCAGCAGCAGTCACAGCAGAAGAGGCGTTAGTCCAGGCTGAAGCCCTTGGTGACGATGAGATCTTGGCTAGGAGTTTGAATAACGTGGCCATGTATTACTCGGCTTCCGGCGACTTGGCCAGGGCAGCATCCATCTACAGCGAGCAAGCAGCTGTCTGCCGTCGATTGGGGCAGTCAGTGGGAGAGGCCATTACATTGGCCAATTTAGGCTACCTGTATCTAAGCCTGGGATTATACGAACGTGGTCGCGTGGCCATCGAACAGTCGCTGGCTCTAGCAGATTCGATGGGACTGCATCGTATTAGCGCCTATAACCGGCTCAACCTGGGCCTGGCATACATGCAGCAATCGAAAATGAACGCCGCCGTTCAGATCCTGGATCAAGCAGGTTCGGCCATGGCGGAACTTGGAGACGTGTTTGGCCAGGCGACGGGCAGCACATACCTGGGGATGGTGTTGGAAGCGTCTCAAGATACGGCCGGCGCCAGGCAACAGTATGATGCAGCACTTAAGTTAATTTCAGATCTTAATATGCCCAGCCGCACACCTGACGCTCGGGCTGGCCTGGCCCGGTGCTTCCTATCGCTCAGTGAGAAGGCGGCGATGAAATTGCAGACAGACGCCGTCTGGGATCACTTAACGGAGCAGGGGCCGGAAGGCGTGGAGTTTCCTATCCTGGCCTATTTGACGTGTGTTAAGATCTACAAAGCTCTGGACGATGCAGAATTCGCATCGCGTGCACTGGAGAATGGTTACCAGGAGTTGATGGAACGGGCAGAACGGATTAGCGACCTGGAATGGCGGCAATCCTTCATGCGGAATATCCCCGAACACCGGGCTTTATTGGAGATGTGGGAAAAAGTATCCCACTAAGAGTAATCTTTCAAGGGAGGATAGGTAAATGGCTAAGGATCGAGAGAATCCAAAGGATTGGTACGAAAAAGGCGTCCGCGCGTTTGTGCCATCTCAGGAATCGAAAGTCGATGCGGATATCCACGAAAAGGACTATGAATCACGACCAAATCAACCCCATTTCACCATGGTGCGTGAGCTTGTTAATTTCGAGGTCGTGAATGCGAATACCGGAAAACCGATCGGGATATTCCACCCACCATTGGAGATCACTGTTTGCTTTATTGAAAGTGATATGGCCACAGCTCAGACAAGGGGCAAACCTCTGAAATTGGGTGCTTGGATCAATGACCGCTGGTGGACATTACCGACTAAACATCCGCCAGGCGAATGCCCACATGGGAATCCAGAACATATGGGGGCGTACAAGGCTTTGATTACAGGTAAATGGGATGATCCAGAAATAGGCTGGGGGACTTAGGGCTCGTAGAGAAGCCTTCCGGCGACCACGATTATTTAGACTGCTCGGTTAATAACTGCCAACCGGTACAGCGCGATAATGGAACAAAGATCTGTCTCAATAATGAGACTGCGTCTGAGCGTGTTCTCTGAATATTAGCAGTTGAACACAGATAACATGCAAACGGCAAGCAGGCAACCCAAAGGTTGCCTGCTTGTTCTGGAGAAGAGGAAAAAGAGTTGTTCGTATCGAAGCGCCTCGGCTATTGTGACCCTGGCCGCCACGCGCGCGGGAAGCAAGTAGTGAGCAAGCTGGTGACGATGATGGTGGAGCCGATCGCAATGAGCATGGGCCACCGTGGTTTAAATGGCCGAATCTGATTCGCATGCCGCTGGATGATGACTCATCAGCTCCCCTGACCATCCCTGATGAAGGAGAAAAAGGGTGGCCCCGTGACCACCCTGACTATACAAAGATTATTAGAAGAGGGAATTTCCTTCTTGACGCTGAAGGTGCTGCATGAACTCGTTGCGTGTTTTATCGCTTTTCTTAAAACAGCCCAGCATCGTGCTGGTCACCATGCGAGCGTGTTCTTTCTTCACCCCTCGCATCACGGAACACATATGGGAGCCTTCGACGACCACGGCTACACCTTGCGGCTCTAGGATTTCCTCGATCAAACCCGCGATCTGCGTCGTCATCCGTTCCTGGACCTGAAGGCGTCTGGCGAACATTTCCACTATGCGAGGGATCTTGGATAGGCCGATTACCTTGTCACCAGGTATATATGCCACATGCGCTTTCCCAAAAAAGGGCAACATGTGATGCTCGCACATACTGAAAAACTCGATGTCCTTTACGACGATCATCTCGTCGTACTCCACATTAAACAGAGCCCCGTTCACCACTGTCTCGGGATCCATGCTGTATCCGGCCAAAAGCTCGTCGTACGATTTGGCCACCCGGTGAGGTGTTCGCACCAGGCCTTCACGCTGAGGATCCTCGCCAACATGGGTCAAGATCGATCTTACAGCCTCTTCGATAGCAATCTTCTTCTTGTTTTGCTCCAGATGTCCGTTGCTTGAGGTGCGGACTGGCTCCTCGCCGAGCACCAGGACTTTGGCATCTGCACTTACACTCTCTCCTGATTTGTTCTGACCAGTCATTTCTGTCATCATTGTTCCTTCTTTCCGGCCAGGATCCGCGAACGGTCCAAGGTGGTTTAAACTCGAGACTGCTGCTCCCTGACTCGGCTGTGTACTGCTATTCAACCGCCGATGACCACTTCTAGAAATAGGTCATTCCATTCTCGTAATAGCGGCTGTTTGATGCTGTATAACTTAAATTGGAGTCGCGTTTTTTAATGTAAGATCGGACACGTTCGATGAAGAAACGCTGCTTAGCACTCATAATTCATTGATAGACACCAGGTGCGGACGATCTTCGATGCCGTGAACTAGACTCGCAAGGGTTGGTCTGAAGCCGCTAATAAGGACGGCTACTAATATGAGCTTAAGGGGTGCTTGTATTTTAGCCTCATGGGTAAATCTTAGCAGGGGGCGTTTTGCGGGTAGGCACCAAAGCGTAATAGATACCATCAACCGGCAATAGGTGCCAGGTCGGCAATAGCTGCCAGGCATGTATCTGCGATCGCGTCATATACGTAACACGTCATATACGCAACCCTTGACCAGGTTCCTCGGATCCTATAGCATGTCAGTGATGCTCACCCGTTGACTTTGGCAACTGACTTGATGTCGAGGGCATCGATCACGCCGCAAACTATCCCGGAGTGCGCATCTCGTTTATGTCTGCGGTGGTTGCTTTTCGGGAACGATGCGAAATGCAGAAAGCCGGCCGAAAAGTCAATTGGCCACAATGAGTTCATATCTAGACTGTATTGGGATCTTCAGACTTATAGCTCCCACTGTGAGTTCGCCTATTAAGAGGAAGGAGGTTTTTCATGGATAACAGTGTATACAAAGTTATCGAATTGGTTGGGACCAGCGAGGTATCATGGGAGGAAGCTGCAAAAAATGCCGTCGAGACGGCTTCGAAGTCGCTCAAAAACCTCCGGATTGCGGAGGTTAGTGAGTTAGATCTGAAGATTGAGAACGGAAAAGTAGCCGCCTATCGTGCCCGGGTCACGATCTCGTTTAAGTACGAAGACTGAGCTGTTTGGCAACCGCTTCCGCCCAATTGGCCACGCCAACTGGATCGTTCTCAACCCTACAAATTAGATAGCAACGAGTATCGATTTCCTGTTTAGGCGGGTGGTTGGCTAGCTGGCCACCGCGTCGATCATCCTTCCAGGTAGACAGGTTTCGGCTCTTTTCGTAACTCGCGCCTTAGGTCCGCCGGCCAAGATCCTGGCCGGATCATCATGCCTCGACGAGTGCCTTCAAGTTCTGCAGACTTTGCTCTAGCTGCTGGGTATTCATGCGCTCTACGAAAAGTTTGTCTATGACCTTACCAACGCCTCCCCCCGGCATCTCATAGTCAAAATCAAGGGTGTACCTGGTAGCGTCACCTTCTGGTTCCATCGTCTCCACATAGGTACCGGTGATCATGCCCTGTAATTCGTATTTGGTTCGTCTGCCAGGTTCAACCTCGATGGCTGTTTGTTCCACCGTGAAGGTGACGCCGGCCGCCTTGTACACCATCTCTGCCTTGCCACCCACCTTCGGGAATAACCCGTCAGTCCTGACCTCCTCAATACCCGCGTACCACTCGGGCAATCGATCGGGATCATCGGTGATCTCTTGAATCGTATCGGCTGGCGCGTTGATGACAATGCTGCGATTTATTGTAGCCATTCCCCACTCTCCTTGGGCTATCCACCCTATAACTCCAATACTCAGTTCATAAAGATTACACCAACCAGACAAGTATGTAAATATCTAGTTGGCTTTTCGCTCTGCTATAATTAACCTGTCCGAAAGTATCCAGACGGCACTCTTTCTTCGCGGGTCTTGTTTTCTGTGAGACCTCATTCCAGCGTACAACTCGCTCTCGCGAAAAGCGATCTTCGTCTACTGGTATAACTCGCCCTTTGTCACTCCGGCTCGAGATTATCTGCTGTGGCTGAAGGGGTGATCTTCGATCCATGCAGCGATGCATATACCCGTGTACAGACTGCACCTAGCACAAAAATCTGGGCTAAGAAGTAGAAGAAAAGCAAAAAGAGTGCCATCGTTCCGGTCGCATCCAGCGCCGAGCCAATATTGCGAGTTCGCAGGTAGAGCCCATATGCGTAGCTGCCCAAGACGATTGCGACGGCGATGATCAGTGACTCGAGTAAAACATCGTGCCAAGAGATCTCCACATTGAGAAGGAATTTGTAGATCATAGCCAGGCTAAGGGTTGCCAAGGCTAGGTATAATAGGAGCGCTGCCTCAATCTGCAAGACCTCAGGACCGATGACCGATCCAAAGATGGTGATGATAAGGTTGGCAATTACTGCCAATACCACGAGCAATCCCGCACCGAGGACCGTAACAAAAGCCAGTATACGACCCTTTTCGTAGCTCATAGTTTCGCCGCGTGTCGGCCGGGGAACCTGCCAGATAGTGTTGAGAACATATTGCAGCTGGAAAAAGATCAGCGAGGCGGCGAAGATCAAGCCAAGCACGCCGATTATCGTCGTAACCGCTGATCCGGTGGACGTGGTTTAGGCCACTGATGTTAACATTTCCTCGATCATCGCCGCGGTTTCCTCACCTAGGATTTGATCAACCCGTTCGATAAACTGGTCTGCCGCTACCACGGCGTCGACAAACACACCGGCAACTGTGAAGGCGATGAAGATCACTGGCACGAAGGAGAAAATACCATAGTAGGCCAGCGAAGCAGCTAGCACCGACGGTCTCCCGGTGATCCAGATTCAATATACCTCCGCTAGAAAGGCTTTCGCCGAAGGCTGTTGTGCCTTATCCTGCTCGCTCATGATCTCTCCCTGGTCGGCACCAACCTGCCCAGTCACCGGTGCATTTCCTCAATAAGATATGGAGCATGCACAGGATGAATTCAGACCAAGTAATGTACGTAAAAACTCCCCGTCAATAGAGATCTACTTAAAATTCGAGCGGAGAAGGGAGCTCTCTAGTGTGAATCTGCTAGGGAAAGGCGAATCTCTGGCACTTCTCCAACTGGCGTATTACGCATGGCCTCCTCGGCTTCAGGTGGGAGGCGCATCAGGCGGATCAAAGTGTGGCGAGCATGATCCGGATCGCGAGAGGCAATAGTTTCCATCACTGCGTTGAAGTAAGCCTTCTCAACCTGGTACGACTCGTCAGGCGTCGCCTCATCATCCTGCCAAGAGCGCACATTACGCAATTTGAGCAGAGGTTCCGCAAGAAGCTGAAGGACCTGGTTATGGGTTGCGGCGAAGATCCCCTGCATCAGATCCTGGTATGACCGCTGCAAACGCTCCTGATAATCCCAAGGAAGCGATTCCTCCTGCCAGTTTTCCTCATGGATGACACGCACTGTCATCAGATATTCTTCGGCGCTTTTGCGAAGAGCCGCTATCTCTTCGTCAGTCGCCTCGCTGGCAACCAGAGCAAACACCTCAGGGTATATGATCTGCTCGAAGTGTTCCACATCCCAGACGGAAGCTCCTGATCTCCGCAGTGCCAGGAGAAGGGCATCGCCAAACGCTCGCACCTGTGATTGGGTAACAAACACCCCTTTGCCGTGACGGACTTCGACAAGACCTTGAGCGGCCAACATCCGAGTGGCGTCACGCACTACGGCCCGGCTTACGTCAAACATCTCCGACAATTCGGGTTCGGTGGGCAGTGCATCCCCTGCTTGCCATTCACCATCCAAGATCGACTCTCTCAGGGAATCGGCAACTTGATCCGCAAGCGTTTGTTTGATAACTGGTTTAGGAAATCGCCGTTTCTTGCTCATGTATGACTTCTTGCTTCCGCGACCGACGAGCATCCACCTGCAGGTACAATACCAATGATACCAGCATTACTATGCCTGCAACAATCCAGGCGGCGCTGATCGAATTGTTCTTGGCTAGGTATCCAAGGAGGACGCTTCCGGCAATCGAACCCGTATAAGCTGCAAGTGATTGGACCGACAACATAGAAGAACGCCGTTCAGACGGGATCTCGTCATTCATCAGCGTAGCCTGGGGTGAGTTTACAACCCCCATGCCCATATAGAGCATCCAGAATAGGGCAACCGATGGGCCTACGGCGCTTTGTAATGCGAGAGCGATGAGTACGGCCCCTTGGAGTCCTTGAAAAACAGAAGCAAGCAGACCATAGCGTTGTTTGAACAAGCGGCTTAACGGAATTGAGCCCATGTTACCGACAGCTCCAAAAAGAAAGCTGCCTGCCATTAGCGCCCCAAAGAATAAACTATTACCTTCGCTACCTCCAACCAGGGCAGCGAAATGGGGTGACCAGAAACTTTCGATGCTGGCCAGTGCCAGCCCACTGGCCAAGGTTACGCCCAACAGAAGGATGATTGTCGGATTCCTGCGGCTTAATCCGAAGGCATCTTTCACAATCGACGGCACCTGGCGAAAACCATCCGTCCACCGCCCATCTTCTGATGAACGAGGGGATTCCTCCACAAAAAGACTAATTACAATCAGCAATATGGCAAGCAATAAGCCGGAGAGGAGAATCGTTGTAGAAAACGGCGTGATCACGGCCGTGCCTTCAGCCGGTAAACTGGAGAGCGCTCGAGGCAACAATCCACCTACCAATGTCCCAAGGCCTAAGGCAAGAAGTGCGATGGTTCCGGCTTTCGCCAGAGGAGGTTGGATATCGATCTCCGGTTCTAGCTCAAGCAAGGCATCGACGAACCAGGCATCCAGTGAGCCCGAGGCTAGCGCCCGTCCAACGCCACTGAGCACGAAGGCCAAAAGAATCGCTGGGAATGTGAACGAAAAGAGCAAAACAAGGCCAGAGATCAATGTGATGCTGTAGGCCAACATAGCAACTCGCTTACGACCGATAGCGTCAGCCAAGCCACCGGTTGGCACCTCAAGGAGGACAATGGTCAGCGAATAGACCCCCATTAGCAGTCCGATTTGGAATAGATCTACGCCACGACTCTGCAGAATGAGTACCATCAATGGCAGAGTGATCGCGATCGACAGCCAAAAGAGAAAGATCGTAAGGTAATAGACGCGTTGTGTCCGAGAGATCGAATTCATTTCCCTTGTTCCTTGTCGTCATGTCATCATATGTCCGTATCACACGATGATTATAAATCAGACAAGTCAGATTGTCAACAAGGAAACGATAAATAGGAAAGGTCCGCGGAGAATGATAGTGGCTCTCGTGCTAGATTATTTGTTGATTTTGGAGGACCAGGGATCGCGGTTAGAGGTCATCAAGGCTAGAGGTTCTGGTAAACCTCAGGGCGACGATCGTCAAATACGTTGAATAGTGAACGGACCTGGTTCACCTGATCCAGATCGATAGTCGCCGTGAGTAGCATTTCATATTCTCCTCCCTCGATGACCGTTTCTCCCGCAGGATTGACGATCATTGAATGGCCGAAGAATGAATTCTCACCAGATAGGCCTGTGCGGTTGCAAGCGGCGACAAACACCTGATTCTCTATGGCACGGGCCCGTATTAGCGTTCGCCAGTGGGCTATCCGGGGGTATGGCCATTCAGAAGGCAACAGAATCAAACTTGCTCCTGCGACGCCATAAGCCCTCATGAGTTCAGGAAATCGTAAATCATAGCAGATGGCCAGGCCCGTAGGACCCCAGGGCAGCTCAACCATCTCGGGCGCGTCGCCCGGAGTCAGGTATCGATCTTCGTCCATGGGACCGAATAAGTGAACTTTGATGTAAACCCCCAAGGTCGTGCCTTGCGGTCCGAATAACACCGCTGTATTTCCGTATCGCCCCTCGTCTACGACTGATAGATTTGAGCCGAGGATATGCAAGCCGTACTGCCGGGCAAGGGTAGCGGATTCGGCAAAGATCCCCTGGTCTATCGAAGTAGCATGCTTCTCTACATTCTCAAGGTCATAACCGGTAGCCCAGAGTTCTGGAAATACGACCACATCCGAACCCCGCCTTGATGCTTCGGCTGTCATTCGCTTCACCGTATCTAAATTCTTAGAGGCATCTCCAAGGATCACGTTCATCTGTCC
>JBARZW010000024.1:0-3632 GCA_049650305.1 Promineifilaceae bacterium (SeqCode) | reverse complement strand
GGATATCGGCCGCCAATGGCGTTATCCCATCTTGTAATAGGTGTTCGTAGTTGTCCAGCAGAAGCAACATCCGCTTTCCTCGAAGATAGTCAAGCAATTGACGGACGGGTTCACCCTGGGCGTAGAGTGTGAAATCCAAGGCATTGGCTACCGCGGGGACGATGGAATCTGGCTCTACGAGGTTATCCAAGGGTACAAACCAGATGCCGTCTCGAAAAACCGAGCCGCAAGATGCGGCGATCTTTTCGGCCGCTTCGATGGCCAGGCGTGTTTTGCCACTCCCGCCCGGACCAAGCAAGGTGAGCAAGCGACAGTCAGGGTCTTCTACAAGAAGCCGCTGGATCTCCTCCAACTCTTCCTCCCGTCCGACGAACGCCGTCGCCTGCGGGGGCAGATTGTGAGGCGCGACCTTCTCTCCTCCCCCGAGACGTGGATCAAGAATCGGTATCAGTTTGGCGGCATCTTCAGGGGAGGCCACCTGCCCGGCGACGATGGCTTCATAAAGAGCCACAGTCCCGGCCGAGGGCTCGACGTCGAGCTCCTCTCGCAGGATCTGGCGCAGCTGGTCGTAATGGCTCAGTGCTTCCGGACGGCGGCCGCTGAGGGCGAGAACCTCCAAAAGCTGACGGTGGGCAGGCTCGTGTAGATGTTCCAAGTCTAGCTGCTGCCGGGCATAGCCCGCGGCCTGATCGAAATCCCCCCGATCTCGGGCGCCTCGAGCCAATAACGACATGGCCTCGATCCCCAAGCGGCGGTAGTAGGCTCTCTTCGCCGCCGCCCACTCCTCGAAGTCCCCGCTACCAGGCAGGTAGAAATCGCTCAAAAAATCACCACGATACAGGTCGACGGCCGCCGCCAGAGATTCTGGGTTCTTCTGACGAAGCAACTCCTCGAATATGGCCACGTCTGATTCGAAATCAGCTTCTGGATTAAGTTGGATTGTCCGGCGATCGGAAAGGATTAGGGGGGTGGTAGGCTCTCCGCTGATGGATGGCACCTGGAGGACCGCCTTGAGTATGGCCTATCGCAGTTCGTACAACGTCTGGCGCAGGTTCTTGCGAGCAGACGCCGGTGGCATTCCCGGCCAGATCAGCTCGGACAATGCCTCGCGACGGCGAGGACCATTTTCGTTCTCAGCCGCCAGGTAGATAAGCAGGGCCTGGACGGTAATGCTCCGAAAGGCGATTGGATGGCCGTTAAGCGAAGCTGAGAACGACCCGAATAAGCTAAATGTGAACATGGACATGGGGCATTGTAACACATTGGACACTACCCTAACGAAAGGTCCATTCGAATTGTGAGCCAAAAAACTCTTCCTGACGGGACGCTGACGGTGCGCTGTCGGTCCAGGGACGGCCGGCTGTCGGCAGCGATCCAGACTACGGACAAGTCAAATCGCAGCACAGGAAGGCAAAGATGGCTCACAAGAATTCTGCTCAAAGTATAGTGGCTCTAACTATCATCTACCTGGTCCTTAACCCGATCCTGGTTACCCGTGATAACTCCCTTATTAAAACCGGAGGAGAACGCGGAGATAGTCAAGCATTCATCGCCTCAACCACCGGGCCTCAACCAGTTTACAGAACATATAATGGGATGCTTGCCCAGAATACAGACGCCCCCGGGCCGGTAAGCGATATGAATCATCAAGATGACCAGGATGCTCTCGAGCAGTGGATCATCGAAGACGAGAACAGCACCTGGCACGCAGATGAACTGGAGATGGTTGGCAAGGCTATATCGGATACCTTTAATGCGTTAGCGACCATTGGCCTGGACAGTCGTGAGATCCTCGATGGTTATAAGATTCGCCGCTATGATGGCGAGTACGTCCGCGATGAACGAGGTCTGGTGGCCCTGGTCAACCATGGTCAAATGGAGATCGTTTTGCCCGACGCTGCTTTCAAGCGACTGAATGGATTCAGCATCTACCACGAGATCGGGCACGTGCTTGATAATCAGTTGGACCGAAAATTGACCATAGAATTCCACAAGGAAGCTCAGGATAGAGTGGGCTTTACTGATACCCAGTCGCAAACAGCTTATGGCTATTGGATGCGACCCCTGGCTCGCGAGGGGCGGGAAGAAGCGACGGCCGATGCCTTCGCTCTCTGGGTTACCGTAGACCACGCTGGGATGAAGCGGCCGATCTTCGCAGGTATGCCACTGGACGTACAATATGATGGGATCACCCAGGTCATCGAGCAGGCGCTCATCTTGAGCAACACTATTGACTAAAGAAGTTTCCTCTAGCTGTGCAGTTAGGGTTGGGAATTGGATGGTGCACACCTAGCCCCAACTTGCATGGAAGGGATTGGTATAAGGTATTTGCATGCGGCCCTACCAAACGGTGCAACTGCGAGTAGGGGCGACGCGAGCGTCGCCCACAAAGCGGAAAAGACATAAGGTCAGCCCCTTCAGTGGGTGCATTTATGGATGGGTGGGCGAGGCAAGCCTCGCCCGTACAATAGTATGGCAAGCGCAAAGCCAGCCCTCCAAACGGACTTCGTGGGCTGGGGTGAACCGAGCCTCCCCAGTACTTAGACCCGTAGTTCGAGATCGGTAGTGGTCGCGTCAACGCGAAATAGCACTGCCGCTAAAATCGGGCTCACCGCTACCGTAGCATACTGTTTTCCGTATCGTTATTATCGGATGCATGAATAGTGAAGCGCAAATGGAGGTCAGACATGCGCCGTCGATGGATAGGGCTACCGGTCCTTATGGTTGCGATTCTGATCCTTGGAGCAGTTGCGGTGATTTTTCTGGGAGGCAGCAAGGGGCCAAGGAAGCCGGAGCCGATCCCAATTGGGGATTACACTTATGCCAAGGCGCTGGCCGAGCACAGCATTGAGCAAGTGATGGAGAAGCACCATATCCCAGGAGCGGCCGCGGCGCTGATTGTCGATCAATAGATCATCTCGGGGGGTCTTTTGGGCAGGCGAACATAGAATTGGAGAGCCCTGTCGCTGATGATACGGTCTTCAAAATGTGGTCCCTAGCCAAACCGTTCACGGCCATTGAGATCGTGCGCTTGGCCGAGGAAGGAACTATCGACCTTTATGCCTCCATTGACGAGTACGTGCCTGGTTTTTCAATCCAGAGTCGCTTTCCCGACGGCGAACCCACCACCATCCGCCACATTCTGGCTCACAGATCTGGACTGCCTAGAGGCAGATGTCTTCATGAGACCAGATGGCCTGCCGGATTAGATGCGACCGAGAGTCTGGCCGATTCGCTAGAAGAATGCTTCCTGACTTTCCCAACCGGCACGCGGTACATGTACAGCAATGCCGGCTATGAAGTGTTAGGCGCCATCATCCAGGATAAGAGGGGGCAGGACTTTCGCGCTTACATGAAGGAGCATCTGCTGGTCCCGATAGGCATGTCAGACAGCGTATTTTGGTCGACTGATCTCCCTAATGGTAGCGGGCCGGGCGAACCCCGACTGGCCTATGGTTACGAGTTTTTCGAGGGAGAGCACTACACTTACGAACAATACGATATCGCCAGAGTCCCCTCAGGAAATCTTTACGGGACCGCCGGTGACTTAGCCAACTTGATACGGTTTATTTTTCGCGGCGGGGAAGTTAACGGCGACCATATCATAAGTCCCGTAACGCTGGCCTCGATGT
>JBARZW010000023.1:0-3965 GCA_049650305.1 Promineifilaceae bacterium (SeqCode) | reverse complement strand
ATAAAAATCTGAATAGATAACATTGCTGTTGTCGGTGAGAAGCCGCAGCTGTGCTTCCGCCTCGGCACGCAGTCGAGCGGCCAGGTTCTTATCGGCCGCGCTGCGCGAAGCATCGCGAACAACGGCGTGTTGGGTTGCCTGCTGTTGTTGGGCCGCCCAGTACAGATTTCTCCATCGACCACAAGCCTCATCGAATCGCTCGGCCACCCGAACTAGAGCTTTCTGCAACCACTCTTCGCCGTACCAACTGGCCTGCTCCAACTCTGATTCTACCGACTGAAAAATTCTGGACAGACGGATTGCCGCATGTTTCCTGGCCGACTTCGACTCGATCGAATCACCCACCGATTGCAGGAGTTGGAGCGAGGCCGGAGCGCCTCCCAAATCAAGGATGTCCTTCAACGAAGTGCCCAAGGATTGACCAGTCTCCGCCAGCCAAACGGCGTGGACGTGGGCCAGGATCAGGTCTTCGTTAGCCAGGTCCAATCGCGGCGGGGCCACAGAGCCGGAAACCATGCGACGAGGTCGCTTGAAGAAGTATTGGTCATGGGGACTTCCCGTGGTGCAATAGGTGAAAACCAGGGCAGGCTGACCGCTCCGGCCGGCGCGGCCGCTACGTTGGGCGTAGTTGGCAGGGGTGGGGGGAACATTACGCATGTTGACCACATTCAATAGCGAGATGTCCACGCCTAGCTCCATGGTCGGCGAACAGTAGAGGACTGGCAGTTTGGCCTTCCGGAAGAGGTCTTCCCGTTTCAATCGCTCGTCCATTGGCACCTGGGCCGTATGCTCCCGGGCATACACCCGCTTAAGGTGGCCCGCGACCTCGCGGTAGAGGGTCGTGAAGAATGGATTGATCCGGCCGCCTGTCCGCGATTGTCTCGGCATTCTGACAGGATCATAGAAAGGCTTTGTTCCATCGCCGGCATACCAAATCATGGCATCAGCTGGCATCTGATAACCAGGCAAATCTTGCTCATCCTTGGCCTCGTGGACGACTTCCACCAATCCGGCGACGCTTAAGACCTCAAAAAGCTGCTGAATGATTATTTGAGTATCGCCTAATCGTTGTTTCTCGGTGTAATTTGGGAAAGTACCCTGGCGGCGCAGATATATTCCGAAGCCGCTACGAGGAGAAACGAAGGTGTGTCCTCGGAACTCGCCCCGTCTGCTAGCCCTGGGAAAGGCTATCGAGGCATGGGTCATCACCTCGTCTTCGTCAATCGACCAAGGTTCGACCAGCCGCTGGCTGCTTCTCTGCTGGATACGTTCCTGATAGTTAGCGTCCAAGTAATCGACCTTAATAGCCAGCTCGCGACGCAATAGATCTAGAAGCGCCTTGGCAACGGTCCTCCTTTCGGCCGGAGAGGCTGTCGACAGAGCTGGGTGGGACTCTCGCCATTCCTCCTCCGCCCGGCACAACTCATCTAGCGAATCATATTCGATTCTGAGCAGCCCACATTGCTCCAGATTTGGCGAGGTCACTCGCCAGCCTCGCTTGAGATCCTGATACATCCGATAAGCCAGCACCTCTCGCAGCGCGCGCTCAGTATCTTGGCGCTGTTTGAACTTTACATCCGGCGCCGTGGCATAAAACTCAATATCCAATTCCAAAGCCTTAAACACGCGTTGAGGTAGATCGTCGTGTTCCAAGCCATCCTTTCCAGCGTCTTCCACGGCGTGATACACGGCCGCCCGCAAAAGGCCGATCTCGACAAAGTCGTTGAAGTGCCCTGCTTGAAGGGAAGCATCCTGGCGGTTGTCAGTGAAACTAAGTAGTTTCCTTGCCTTGCGGTCTAAAGTCTCATCTCTATGTAATGCGCGATAGGCAGATAGACTCAACACTGTGGTGGCTGTGCTGCGTCCTTCAGAGGATAAGGAGGCCAACTTAGCGAAATCCGAACGCTCTCGCCCCCCGTAAGTGACTCCACAGTTTAGACAGAAGGGGAATGGCGTGACGACGAATTGATAAGCCGCGCCATCTTCATCTTCTTTGCCCTGCTTATTAACTCGCACCGTTCGCGGGAGCTTCTTTCTCTGACTGCGTTTGACCACGAGGCCCTTGGTCGATGTCTCAAGCCAATCTTCTGGAATGACTTCGAGAATCTGCTCATCTTCAGGCCAAGGGTTATCGGGATTCCGAAAGAGGAAACCACGCTCCTCATCTGCCCTACCAGTTTGGTCGCGCAACTCGCGAGGAGTGAACGTTCCTAAACCGCTGTTACGGTCAACTGTTTGGGTAACGATGTAATACTCCTGCCCACATTCTCGACAGAATACGAGCGGCAATAAAACCTTTCCCCGATCGCCTGGTACGAACTGTTGCCCGTTCAGAGTGATATAGCGGTTATCTGGGTCTTCGAGGGAAGCGTAAACGGTATCACCTCGGCTGATGAATTGGTGTAAACGGAAGGCAAATACAGGGAATCCGGTCTGAGGATGAAGGACGGCGTCATCATAGGCTGCCAGAAAACCGCTTTGAATAGCTTCGCTACATCGTTCGACTGGAACCCCCACAAGCTGCGAAAGTTGGGCGGCAGCGCCCGTATCGCCAGTGATGCTGATGGGCGTGGTCCTCTGGAGCCGGCCGGATTCAGGTTCGCTTTCCAAGCCAAAAGTCGTTTCTAACCAGCTCGATAAAGGATCCTGGAGAAGCGCCTCATAACTCTCAGGCCGCGCTTCTTTCGGAGTACGCAAGCGAGCCGCAAGCTCCTGGATAAACGATGGATCGCTTAGGCTACGTTCCTCTGTTGCCCTTTGTAAGGTCTCGCCAATAATCCGCTCGGGTTTGACCGCAGCCCCAAAAAGCTTGGTTGCTACTTTGGCGATTTTCTCTTGTTGGGCAGCGAACGGACCTCCTTCGGCCAGAGTGGCCGATGTGCCAACGATCTGCATGTCAAGACTCTCGCAATAATCGCGAACCCGGCGGGCCAGCATAGCTACGTCGGCTCCCTGACGGCCGCGGTATGTGTGTAACTCGTCGAGCACCAGGAACTGCAGACCTTTTGCCGAGTGGATCAGCTTCTTCTCATGCGGCCGAGTCATCACCAATTCCAGCATGACATAGTTGGTGAGTAAGATGTCAGGTGGATTGGCGATGATCTCCTGCTTGTCCTCGTCGCTTTCCTGTCCGGTATAGCGGCGGAAGGTGACGGGAGGTTTGCCATCAGGAAAGCCGAAGCACAGGAACTTCTCTAATTCTAGCAACTGACTGTTTGCCAGGGCATTCATGGGATAAACGACGATGGCCCGGACGCCCTTGCCGCTGCCGTTACTAAGCACGAAATCGACGATAGGGATGATGTAGGCCAGGCTTTTACCAGAACCAGTTCCTGTTGTCAGGACGTAGTTATCTCCGGATGCGGCCGCTTCGAGGGCGTCGGTTTGGTGTCTATGGAGATGAAGGGGCTTACCTATCGGTTCATCTGCGGATTTGTCGATGCGGAATATCTCTTTACACAAGGGGTGTAACTGACTAGAATCGACAAGCTCATCGATGGTAGCTCCCGGTTCAAAATTAGGATTGAGCTGGAGCAACGGATCTGGCCACAGCGCCCCATCTACCAATTCCTTGACCACATGCTCACCGATGCGCTCATCGGCAATATTGATGAAGCTGCGAATATATGAGCTGTAATCGGTTATGAGCTGGCTTTGTAGCTTAAAAACGTCCATGCTTCAGAAACCCCCGTGAGACCAGGTGAGATCCCGCAGCAACATCGTAGCATACACAAAACCATACTGGAAGATGTCTTTCGTCATGAATCTCTGGGCCGAGTGAAGCAGGATTAGAACGCAGATGACGCAGATTGGCTCTCAGGAGAGAGCTTGCTGATCATTTCTAACTATCTGCGTACATCCCTTTATTATCTGCGGAATCAGCGTTCCATTCTGCTCCAATCCACGAGGGACGGTGACGCTCTCAGGCCTTCCCCAGCACGGCCGCCAACAAGGCCATGCGGATA
>JBARZW010000022.1:0-20498 GCA_049650305.1 Promineifilaceae bacterium (SeqCode) | reverse complement strand
TTATGGCCCCTGCTGGCAGCTCGTATACGGCCGGGTTCAATACCTCACCGCTGACGAATACCTTGATCGGGGCCGGCAACGGCGTCGGCTCTAGCGTCGGCGGTGGTACTGGGCTGGAGATGATGATAGGCGACGAGCTCGAACGGCCGCTGAGGCTCACAATGAGCGCGCCCGCGGCGACGCCAAGTAGGAATACCACCACCAGCCAGGCAATTTGCTCCCGACTGACTCTCACTTTCGTATTCGGATTTAGCCCTGTTGTATCAGGCCCTTCCGCCTCTTCAGGAACGAAGTCTCCTCTCACGTCCTCTCACCCTTTGATCACCGCGATGGGAACCAGTCGAGCTACTTTCTTGGCGATGCCAGCGCCGTGCACCACGCTCACAACCCGGTCCACATCTTTGTAGGCGATCGGGGCCTCTTCGGCCAATCCAGGCATGCTGCCCGCCCTCACACGGATCCCGGCTTCCTCGAGTTCGTCGCGCAAGTCCTTGCCCCAGACCTGTTTCTTGGCCCTCGTCCGGCTCATGGTCCGACCGGCGCCGTGACAGGTCGAGCCAAATGTCCGCTCCATTGATCCCTGCGTACCTAGAAGCACCCAGCTGGCCGTCCCCATGGAACCGGGCACCAGCACCGGCTGTCCGATATCCCGGTAGGCATCCGGCAACACAGGCGAACCCGGACCGAAGGCTCGTGTGGCCCCTTTCCGGTGGACGCAAACCTGCATCGTCTCTCCGTCGACCTGGTGTTGCTCGACCTTGGCCATGTTATGGGTGATGTCGTATATCTGGTACAAGTGGTAGTTCCCAACCTTTCCGGCAAGCACCTGCTCGAAACTGCGGCGGATGTGATGGGCAAGCACCTGGCGGTTGGCGAAGGCGTAGTTAGCAGCGGCCTTCATCGCCGCCAGGTAATCCTGTCCGTCGGGGCTGCTCAAAGGGGCGCAAACCAGCTCCCGATCTGGCAAGGTAATCCCATACTTATGAATGACCTTCTGAAATCGCCTGACGTAATCGGTACATACCTGGTGACCAAAACCACGGGATCCGCAATGGACCTGGACGACTACCCGGCCTGGTGACAGCCCCATGCGATCGGCGGCCGTTTGGTCAAAGGTCTCGTCCACGACATCTACTTCAATAAAATGATTGCCTGCCCCCAGGGTGCCAACCTGGCTTACGCCCCGTTGCATAGCACGTTGGCTGATCTTCCTCACGTCGGCCCCATCCAGCCGGCCGTTTTCCTCCGTGCGTTCCAGATCCTGTTCGCTGGCGAAACCGCGCCCGAGAGCCCAGCGAGCACCGTCCTCGACCAACCGGTCTAGCTCGCCCCTCTCCAGCTTGATGCTACCCCCTTTGCCCACTCCGCTTGGACAGTTGGCAAAAAGCCTCGAAGCGAGATCATCCAGAAACGGAGCCAGCTCCTCGCGATCCAGGTGCGTGCCCAGCAAACGAACGCCGCAGTTGATATCGTAACCAACCCCGCCGGGAGATATCACACCGTCAGGCAGCTGTGTGGCGATTACACCGCCTATTGGAAAGCCATAACCCTGGTGAATGTCGGGCATGGCCAGAGCGTATCCAACGATCCCGGGCATCGTCGCCGTGTTGACCAACTGGGTCAGGCTTTTATCGCCTTTGATCGCCCCCAATAATTCTGCGTCCGCGTAAAAGCGGGCGGGCACTCTCATGTCCTCCCGGTATGACTTGGGGACCTCGTACAAATAGGGATTCAATTGCTTGAAATCCTTGCTGGTAACCATCGGCGAACCTCCCTTATACGTCGAAGACTATCGTCGCCTCCAACGCTTGCCTTGTTTTCTCGATGACGAGGTCGTGATAGGTCACGGCCTTAATATGCATGACGAGTTCTTCCGCCCGGCCTCCACGCACTACCGCCCTGAGTCGAAAATCCGCAGTGACCGCGAGGTCGAATTCACGAAAAACGAGCTGCTCATCTTCGGCCCAGAAAGCTAATTCACTCAGCCAGTCTACCAGCAACGTTTCGGCGTCAAAGGCTTCGAGCTCCAGGTCCCGCTCGACATCGAGGGGTAGTGATTCCAGATCGGCGACCATAAGTGTGCCCATGCCTGTTGCCGCAGAAGCAAACAGCTCCTTCATATTTCTCCCCCAGACGCGCAGTGCCCAATCGGCCGTATGTTCGACAACTTCAAAGCCAGTGGCGTTTTCCGGCTGTTTCATGGGCATGGTTGGCATATTGCCAGCTCCTCATTTGGAAGCAAAGGCTCCAGAACAGGCTGCGCTTCCCCCATATTCTAGCACGACTGTCGGTCTGTCTCAATCCCTCCTATTGAAGGCATTGGCCCGTTGGCGTTTCTGAACAGTATGGAATCGCCCGGTGTTTCGGTAGTCTTCATAATGCATCCCCAATCGTAATACGAATTATGGTCCCGACAGCCTTTTCGATTTACTCGTTATGATGTATCTTTCGCTCTCGCGTCGATGTGCCATTTTGGTCATCGAAATATTGTATCGCTACGAAGCGATAACAAGATCTTATCCCGGCGCTTGAAATCAACTAACGTAAATCGCAGATAGCGATAGAGCAGATAGCGATAAACAGGTTCGAAAGCATGATCCTCGACCATAAGTCAAGATTTTTACGATAATTTCTGAAGGTCTTCGCTAACTTGTTCATCGTAGGAGAGCAGCCAATGTCCGACAAGGATCCCAACAATGAGTCCAAGAAAGAACCCGCAAAGAAAACCAAGGCCAAGCGAATAAACATAGAGTACCCCAAGGATCTGGAAGCGGTATACGCTAACGTGGCCTTCATCAGCCATACCCCGGCCGAAATCATTGTTGACTTTGCCCAGGTCCTTCCGAGAATTCCAAAGGGAAACGTCGTCTCCCGCATCATCATGTCCCCTATGCATGCCAAGATGCTCCATGGGGCCTTGGCCCAGAATATCGCCAACTATGAACGGCAATTTGGAGAAATCCGGCTTCCTCAGCAGATGTCTATTGCAGACCAATTCTTCCGATTCCCACCTGGTGATTCGGATGACGATGAAGAGCCGAATAAGGAGTAGTTGTGAATCGAGACTTACTTGATCAGGCGACTGATTCAATTCGCGTTGATTTTGAGGAAGTGAATAGAGCGCGAGACAAAGCCTACCAGCGCTCGAGACAGCTGGTTGCTATGTGCGCGCGGGCTATCCGGGCTGTTCATCGTGACGAGTGGCAGACATCTGGCGAGATCATCGCCGAAGCAAAAGAAGCGGCTGAGGCTCTGGTCTCTGGTGTAGAAGCCTTTCCCTATCTCTACTATGCTGGATATACCCAAGATGCCCTTAAAGAGTATGTTGAGGCCAATCTAACGTATGCATTGGTGCGCGATCTGCCGCTGCCAACCCGCGATGAACTGTCGGTCGAAGGGAATACCTGGCTAAATGGCCTGGCGGAAGCCGCGACTGAGCTGCGGCGCCGAATTCTCGACATCATCCGGCACGGGCACAGCGAAGAGGCGGAGCGACTGCTCAATTCCATGGACGAGATTTACTCGGTGCTGGTCACCTTCGACTTCAACGATTCAATCACTGGTGGGTTAAGACGGCGCACCGATACCGTGAGAGCTGTCCTCGAACGGACGCGTGGCGACGTAACCACTAGTCTTCGTCAGGCCGAGTTGGCTGAAGCACTCAAAGCGCTTGAATCTAGGCTCGGCGCCGGCGACCCGGATACCGGCTAAGTCAATCGTTTTTCGCCAGGTTCGCGGTAACTAGACCAAGGCCCAAACCCCCGATAAGACCAGCAACTCCCCATAGAGGAATCTGTCGTATCACCCAGGATACCTGATCTTGAGTGAATTCCGGTCCGTGACTGTGGAGTCCTGTCTTAACCGCCATGAAGACCAGAGTCAACACGGCAACGCTTGCCCCAAAGAGCGCCCCCATCCCAGCCAAGGCCAATATCCAGCCCCTAACCGACAAGGTCCGGGCGGCCAGATATCTCTGTACCAGATAGCCGACAGCCAGTGATGTGATCAGGAAGGCCATTATTACCGCTCGGTATAGCTCCCCTTCCGAGGTTATCCAGATAATTCCGTAGATGCCGGCTACGAGGGCCAGCATTCGCAACCTGCGTATCGTCGATGGAAATTCCATTACAGTGATTATACCAGGGTGCGGTAAAATGAATCGTGTCCCGATACGGCTTTCCAACCCGTGAGGATCGCTTGCGCTTGATGGCCATCGTTGCCATTAATCCCCGCTTCGGGAATAATGCTTTGTTGTACACATCAAAAATAAGCAATCTAGTCAGGAGCGTGATTAAATGGCAGATGATGCGATTAAAGATGCACTGAAGATGATGCCTTACGGGTTCTACGCGGTGACATCGAAAAGCAGCGATGATGTCAACGCCATGGTCGCAAACTGGATCACCCAGATTTCTTTTGAACCGAGGTTGGTAGCCTTCGGACTACAGAAGAGCTCCCATACCCGATCAGTTATTGAGAACGGCCGCGTATTTGCAGTCAACCTCTTCTCCAAAGATGATCGCGAGAAGATGATGCCTTTCACAAAAGGGAGGACGCGGAACCCAGACAAGATGAAAGAAGCTCAATACACCGAGGCGCCGGAGACGGGTTGTCCTGTGCTAGATGGCGCCGCGGCTTTCATCGAGTTCGAGGTCGCAGACATAGTCGATCCTGGCGGTGATCATGACATCGTGATCGGCAAACCCGTCGGCGCCGGTGTCTTGAAACCGGGAGATGCTTCTCAGACTCTAACATTGCCAGATATTGGTTGGAGCTACGCCGGCTAAGATTCTCCATGGCGAATTCAAAATACAAAGCGACCTACGATAAGGCCAGTTGGCGATTGGTCATTTCCGGTTTGGTTGACGGCGCTTCGAACATGGCCATTGAGGAAGCGATCCACGAAGCGGTTGCGGGGAATCAAAGCCCGGCAACTCTAAGATTCTCCGGCTGGAAGCCTGGCTATCTATCACTAGGGTTAGAGCAGGCGTGGGAGATCGTCGATGAAGACGGATGTCAAAGGAATGGATGGGATGTCGTTCGGCGGCCAACCCGTGGTCGGGCGATTCTGCAGGTCGATGGACTGAGCGTCAGCGTCACCATTCCATCAACAGATCCCCGGGTGATCGGAGATGATTCCGAGAAGTTTAGCTGTGTTTCTTCGTCCTTTGTCGCTGCCCTGAAGGCTATGGGCCTCGATCCCGATCGATCCCGGCCCTATTATCAGGACCATGGCCCCTTGGGATTAGCATGTTTTGATGGCCCTTCTGACTATCAGATAACTATCGGCGGTCGAAAGTTAGTATGTGGCACTGTGTGGAGTACAAAGGACGCGGTGTCGCTTCAGTGTACCGTGCTCCTTTTTGGTGAAACGCGCCAGATAGCGGATACGCTGCGATTTGATATGCCCGGGCAGCGCATGGCCCTTATGGCTCGTATAGGTTATCGAGCCACAACCCTTGAATCCGTCTTTGGTCGAAGAGTCGAATTTGAAGAAGCGACCAACACCTTGCGGGAGGGATTTGCCAAGGCTCAAAACATCACCTTCAGCGCAGGTGAGTTAACCGAGGCTGAATCCACTCGTGCCTCCTCCCTGCGTATTCAAAAATATGCCAATGACGACTGGACGAAGGGGATCCAACCTTCCGATAACTAGGGAACGGCCGGCACTGGAGTCGATATAGCGGGGGGTACCGGCGTGAGAGCAAAACCTTTGGGTATTTCCTGTTCGTACGGAGCGACAGGAGGTGGGGCATAATCTACGAAGGTCACATCGGTGAAGCCCAGACCCTCCAAAAAAGAGAAAACGAATCGCTCGGCTTCTGTTTGAGCCTGATCGAGTATATCGTTGCCGTGAGCCGCCTCTAACATTCTCGACTCCGCCTCGCGTCGAACGGTCGTTTCCAGCTCTATGTTTCCATCGGTGAAAAGGCCGATATCACGGTCGGCAACGTAAGATCGTTGGTTATCCAAGTCAGTGACGAATATCTCGGCCTCCGGCAGGTGTACGATGACCGATTCCGGTCCAGTGACCTGCAGGTCATCGGGACCCAGTTTGGCTAAATCAACGCCGGCAATCACATCGCCGAAGGCTACGAATAGCAAGCTCTCACCAAAAGCACCCCATAGAAGATCTCTATTGCGATCGATCTGGATCACGTCTTGGAACGAGTATGAGGTCGTCTCAAGCCTGGCAAGGGTGTTGATCTCCCTTACTATGACAACCGGATTTGGTAATATCACCGGCGTCGCATCGGCTACGAGCCGGCGAACGAACTCGCCAACGGGTTCGGTCACGCTTTTTGCCACCCTGGCGGTAGCGAGAACGCCAACCAGTGGGGGACCGACGATAACGGCTAATATGATCGTACCGGTCAGGACAACGATCAGAAGAATAGATAGGACAATGATAACACTGCGACCACGGCGTGGACTCGCCTCTTTTTCCATGTTCATATTCCCTGTTCAGTGGTCATGATAGACCGGCCGAACTCAATTTCCGAACGGATGCTCATGTTTTCTTTGGCTAACCCGGTGTAATCCATCATAGGCACCAGGCGTCCGTAAAACTCGCCCGTCGGTCAGACGGGCCTCTTCCAATAATGTATACGATATTGGATCACTTTTAGTTTCAAGAACCGATCATTTCCTTTGGTTCAATGCCATAACAACCTGATAATTAAATACCTTCCAGACTGTTTCGCCACGGCCTACTAATCCTCCTATAATCTAGGCAACTACAGGTCCAATCGAACGCCGTTTAACGGGATTAATAGATGCAAGTAGGTACATGTATCATTACACTGCAGTTCTACGGGGTAAATTCGCTCAAGGAGAAGCGGAGAGTGTTGAAACCGATCATCACCCGGCTACCAATAGAATTCAACATATCGGCCGCTGAGATAGATCACAACGACGTCTGGCGAACGGCCGTCATAGGATTGGCTGTGATCGGAAACGACGCCGGTTATCTCCACGCTAAACTTGAGAAGGCTGTGGCCTGGATCGAGCAGCAGCGTCCCGATGCATCCGTCGAGCACTACTCGATAGAATTCAGGTGATGCGTTTCCTCTTCTCCACCGGATCGCTATGGTCTTATAGCATCGAACGATGTTTCCAGCTCGCAGAGAAGGCTGGCTACGACGGGCTCGAGTTGGTCGTCGACCAAAGATGGGAGAGCCGTCAGGCCAGTTACCTGATCGGTCTTATTGAACGCCACCAACTACCCGTTCTGGCCATTCATAGCCCATTTATGCCTAATCTCCCCGGATGGCCGGCCGATCAGCCCTCGCGCATCTTCTATAGTGTGAAGTTGGCAGAGCAACTCGGCGCCCAAGTAGTCGTTCACCATCTGCCGAGTCGCGTAGGCGTTGCCTATCTCCAGCTTCCGGGAAGAGGTGTATTCGTTCCCACTCCAACAAACCCTGAAACCGGATACCGCCGTTGGATTGAGAATCATTACCGGGAATTCCAATCTGGCACGGACGTGAAACTTTGCATCGAGAATATGCCTGCATACCGGAGATTCGGTCGCCGCTGGAACTACAGTCATTGGAATACCGTAGCTGAACTCTCTCGATTCACCTACCTAACGATGGACACAACCCATTTGGGTACCTGGGGTTTTGATCCCCTCGAAGTCTATTCGCAGCTTAGCGGTCGGGTCGCTCATTTTCATCTGAGTAATTTCGATGGTCGAGAGCACCAACGACCTGATCATGGGCATTTGCCGCTGGATCGTCTTCTTGAACGCCTAGCGGCAGATCGATATGCGGGTTTTGTTACGCTAGAGTTGATTCCGGAAGCTCTTCATGCGGGAGAACCAGATGAAGTTATCTTGACCCATCTAAGGGATTGTCTGGATTTCTGCCGGCGTTGGACTGGTTCCGACTAGATGCGCGCTCGATCCCCGGTTATTTCCCAAGGATCCGGCCGTTCTTGATCCCTAATTCTAATCCGGGTTACAATTACCCTGCAGACCGATCTAATGCGATTGTTACGATCAGCCGGCCATGCTGCAAGATATCATGAGCCGGTTAGCACAAAAACAGGAGAATCTTTTATGGCCAATCAATATCCGAGTGCGGAGCCAGACACCAGCAGTGTACCTGTGGAAGCTACCGATGAAGAGCGGATGATAGCCTTAGTCGAGGTGATCAGCTCCTACATTGAATATTATCACGGTGGCGCGGTTGATATAGTGTCTTACGAAGATGACCAGCTGACGGTCCACATGTCGGGCGCCTGCGTTGGCTGCGATCTTGCGCCAGTCACGCTGCACGGCTGGGTCGAAGGAACCTTAAAGCAATTCTTCCCCGATCTTAAGTCAGTCATCGCCGTCTAGATGGTCTGTTCCCAAGAAAAAGGCCTGAATTCCCATTGAGGCGCGTAGGGATCCTTAAAGGGAATTCTCTCGCAAGCACTGCTAGCTCTGTTCTGACAAGCCCCTTTCACGTTGTTTGCCTATTGAACGAGCCCGCCAGATTCGCGGCCTACGCGCCAGCATCGCAGCCTGCGATGGATAACCGCCGCGGTGCTAACCGACCAGCCCCTGATTGCTCTTATTGCAGGATGGAGAATCGACCCCGGTTTGTCTGAAACCCTCGCCACGGCTAAACACAAATTTGTTAGCCGTTCCCCGGCATGTCTGCTAAACTTGCCAGTCCGCTTCGTTTCCAACTCGGTGATAAACGAGATTGACGAATGTAGTTGTGATTACGACTGGCCAAGAGGCCAATTAGCACAATTATGCTTGGCCGGACATAAGCTATTTGCGTACCGTCATTGGGCGCTCGAAATGGAGAATCTAATGGATAAATCAATTCTGATGAATTGGTACCGTCAAATGGTGCTCATCAGACGGTTTGAACAACGATGCGCTGAACTATATCAGCAAGGAAAGATCGGCGGATTCCTACACCTCTATATAGGTCAGGAAGCGATCGCCGTGGGAAGCATCGCAGCCAAAGCGGATGGAGATCACGTCATCACCGCCTATCGAGATCACGGACATGCTCTGGCGGTAGGGTCGGACACGAACTTCGTAATGGCGGAGATGTTGGGCAAAGCCACAGGCGTGAGCAAGGGTAAAGGCGGTTCCATGCACCTGGTCGATGTCGAACGACACTTCTGGGGTGGCTATGCTATCGTAGGCGGTCACCTGACGCTGGCGACTGGTATCGCCCTGGCGGAACAGTACAGAGAAACCAGCAATGCCGTCCTCTGTTACTTTGGAGATGGCACGACCAATATCGGCTACTTTCATGAGGCGCTCAATCTCGCAGGTGTTTGGGACCTGCCGGTGGTGTGGATCGCCGAAAATAACCAGTACGGGATGGGTACGGCCGTCGACCGTGCCTCGGCCGTCTCGGAGTTGATAACGAAAGCCTCAGCATACGGCATGGAAGGCCAACGTATCAATGGTATGGACGTCTTGGAAGTCTACGAGGCTTCGAAAGCGGCCCTCGATCGAGTCCGGTCAGGCCAGGGGCCTCAGTTTGTCGAGATGATCACTTACCGCTATGAAGGTCATAGCATGGGCGATCCCCTTCGCTACCGGACGAAAGACGAGGTAGAAAAGTGGCGAGAAGACGATCCCATTGGCGTCCTTGAACGCCATATGCTTCAAGATCTGGACGTCGATAAGAACAGCCTGGAGACTATCGATCAGGAAGTAGAACAAGAAATAGAAGAGGCCGTTGTCTTCGCCGAAGAATCTCCTTTGCCTGCTGCAGAGGAACTTTTCACTGACATTTACGTGGAGGCATAATATGGCGAAAATTACAATGCGACAAGCGATAACTGACGCCCTCCGCGAAGAAATGATTCGTGATGATGATGTCTTCATAATGGGTGAGGAAGTTGGTGTTTGGGGTGGAACCTACGCCGTAACGCGCGGCTTTATTGACGAATTCGGAGAGAAGCGAGTTCGTGATACTCCGATTTCCGAGATGGTCATCGGTGGTGCGGCGGCAGGGGCCGCGATGAACGGGCTCCGACCCGTGGCGGAGTTCATGACCATCAGTTTCGCCTTTCTGGCCTTGGATGCCATTGTCAACCATGCCGCCAAAGTCCACTACATGTTCGGTGGGCATATAAAATGCCCGGTTGTGTTTCGTGCGCCGGGTGGTGGAGGCAGGCAGCTTGGCGCAACTCATAGCCATACACCTGACGCCATCTTCGCCCATTTTCCAGGCTTGAAGGTTGTGTCTCCGGGCACGCCATACGACGCCAAGGGATTGCTAAAATCCGCGATCAGATCCGACGATCCCGTGCTCTTTATCGAGCACGCCACTCTGTACCAACTTCGTGGTGAAGTCCCAGAGGGCGAAGAGTTCACTGTTCCCATCGGCGTCTCCGACGTCAAACGCGAAGGATCTGATGTAACGATCGTAGCCTATGCCCAAGGATTATCTGTCGCCTTGGATGCAGCAAACCAGCTGTCGAAAGAGGGAATCGAGGCAGAGGTTGTTGATTTACGCAGCCTTCGCCCCCTTGATATGGGACCTGTGCTAGAATCTTTTAGAAAAACATTCAAAGCGGTAGTCGTCGAAGAAGGTTATCGATCTTACGGGATCGGGGCCGAGATCGCCGCTCGGATACAGGAAGAAGGTTTCGACTATCTTGACGCGCCCATAAAACGCGTCGCCCAGCTTGAAGTCCCTCTTCCATATTCCAAAGATCTAGAGCAAGCAGCCCTGATAAACGCGCCGAGGGTAATTGAGGCCGTTAAGGAGATTGTCTAATGGCTGAATTCATCGTCATGCCGAAACTTGGCTTTGATATGCGTGAAGGTGTCTTGGTAAGCTGGCTCAAAGACCTTGGAGATAGTATCGCCAAGGGAGAGGTTGTGGCCGAGATCGAATCTGATAAGGCTACATTAGAGCTGGAAGCTCAGAGCGGAGGAACACTCCTACATTTCCTGGCGGATGAAGGGGCAGTCGTGCCCATCGGCGGTAACCTGGCTATCGTCGGCGAAAAGGATGAGGATATCGCTGGATTGCTCGAATCTATGCCCGGCGACGACGGAAAGAAATCCCAGCAAGCTAGCATCGAAGAGAGTGCTGCCAGCGAGCAGGCTCGGGTAGTTCCCTCCATCGTGGCAGAAGCCGTCCCTGGCACGTTTCCTGGAGGGGTTAGAGCCACGCCTGTCGCCCGCCGAATTGCCGAGCAGCAAGGAGTCGACCTGTCAAAAATCAATGGCAGCGGACCTGGTGGAAGAATTCGCAAAGTAGATGTCGAGGGTCATATCGCAGGCACAGCCGGGGCTACCGCACGGTCGGCTTCTGCTGATTATGAGCCGGTGGGAGCTGGAGACGTACAGATTCCTACAAGCCGGCTAAGGCAAGCCATCGGAAGAAGGATGGTGGAGAGCAAGAGCACGGTGCCCCACTTCTACGTAACCTCCGAAATCGACATGGGTCCTGCCCTTTCCTTACGCAAGGAGATAAACGCCTTGCTGCCAGAAGATCAAAAAGTTACCGTCAATGATATGATTGTGAAGGCAACGGCCATCGTTCTTAGGGATTATCCGAACCTCAACGCCAGTTTCGCCGGTGATAGTGTCATCCAACACCAGCAGATTAACGTCGGATCGGCCGTCGCTGTGGAAGGCGGCTTGCTAACAGTCGTGCAGAAGAACACCGACACATCGACCCTGGCTCAGATCGCCATCGACAATAAGTCGATGGTCGCACGCGTACGAGAGGGAAAGAGTCATCCAGATGACTTTGACGGCGTAACCTTTACAGTTAGCAATCTTGGCGCCTTCGATGTGGATCACTTCATTGCCATCATTAATCCCCCGAATGCGGCGATCCTCGCTGTTGGATCTGCCCAACAGATGCCGGTGGTCGTCGATGGTGAATTGGGTATCGGTTGGCGGATGAAAACTACCATATCGGCCGATCATCGGGTGACTGACGGCGCTGAAGCGGCCAGGTTTATGCAGCAGTTCAAGGCTACTGTAGAAGAACCTCTCAAACTCCTTCTATAGAAACTCGTTGAAGATTCGGGATAAATAGGGCGTCGCAGGCATCTTTCGCTGCTTCGGCGATCAAATCCATAAGCTATCTGCTTCGAGTTCCCCCCATACCGGGCGCTATATGGTTGCGGAACCAATTTCTTATTGCATCTTCAATATATTATGTTAAAGTTTGTACGAGCGACGTGCCGTAATTGCACGTGTTTATGAGCCATATCTTTTTGTAGTACTTTCAGTTTAATACGCTCAATAACCGATAGGGTAGAAGTATGCAGACTATATTAGTTATTGATGACGACGAGTTAGTGTCGAGGACACTTCAACGTGCGCTCAGGCTCTATGACTACCAGGTCATGGTAGCCCACAGCGGCGCTGAAGGTTTGCACATGGCACGGCGTCACCAACCCGATCTCTTGGTCCTGGATGTGATCATGCCCGGCACGGATGGCTACCAGGTATGCCGTCAGGTGCGTGGTGATCCGCTGCTTCACAGCTTGCCAATTCTTTTCCTCACCGCAAAAACTAAGGACGAGGATAAGATAGAAGGCTTTCGCGCAGGGGCTGACGATTACCTATCAAAACCCTTTAATATGCAGGAGCTACAGCTCCGCATCAGGGCGATTTTAAGACGATCGGTCGAGGTCAAGCCCGTAGAAAGCAATTTCAACCGGATCAATGTCGGCGAAGTGACCCTGGACACCAGAAAATTCAAGGTGACGACCCCCTCAGGTTCCTCGCTATTGACTAACGTCCAATTCGACCTTCTTTACCACCTGATGAGCAATGCCGGACAGGTTTTCACAAGCCAGCAATTGCTGCAGGACGTCTGGGACTATCCGCGCGACACGGGAAGCCCAGAGTTGGTGCGCGCTCATATCAAAAACCTGCGTGATAAGATTGAGCCCGAACCTGGACAACCGGTCTATATCAGGACTATCCAAGGTCACGGCTATACCTTTGCCGTATCCTGACCCTGAGTAATAACGGTGAAGAAAGGATTATCTGTCTTGCGCCAAATTGGCTGCCAGCTTTGTCCGAGACTCGAAAGTATCGGTGCGGTCGAGGTGGATGAACCGGAGCGCGAGGAGCTATGAAATCCCTGGCCCCAGCACAAAGAAACTCCAAGTCCCATATACTTGTCGTCGATGACGAACCCGAAATCGCCGATTCCCTGGCCGAATACCTGGTTAGCAAAGAAGCTTACCGGGTAACCGTTGCCTCGAACGGGCAGGAGGCGACTGATTTTCTGCAGTTGACTCAGACCGATCCGCGTAGCGCCGTGGATCTGGTTCTGTTGGACATGCGTATGCCGATTATGACCGGACCAGAGGTTCTAACCTGGCTGCGCAAACACCCAAAACTTAAGTATACCCGGGTTATCGTTCTCACCGCCGCAGCCAGCAATCAAGACAAGGTCGAAGCGCTTTCCAGTGGGGCGGATGATTACATCACTAAACCCTACTATCCCCAAGAACTGCTCGCCAGGGTGAAGACGATCCTGCGAACGCAACAAATGGAAAAAGAGCTTCAGAATCAGAGCCAGCAGTTAGCCGATTTGAATCTCGTTAGCCGTGCCGTAAGTGCGGAGCTGAAGACCGGTGATGTACTAGAAAGAACGGTAAAGGGCGTAAACGAAATCTTCCATGTCGACCTTTCAACCGTGTACCTGGCAGACAATGGGAACGGAGGCCTAAATTGTCGAAGTGCCTATTCACCTCTGGGTGATGTCACACCCTCCATGTTCCCCTCCGTCTCTGGCGGTGAAGGGGTAATCAGCCTGGTCTATCGAGATCGGACTGGTGTTTGCATTAATAATCCTGACGAGGATGAACGATTCGCTCCTGGGGTCGACGCGCCGGAAAGTCTTTCAGTGATCTCTATGATGGCCATGCCCCTGAATGTCCGTGGAAAACCGGTAGGTGTGGTTACGGCGATCAATAAGCAGATTGGCTCGTTCTCTGACATTGATCAGGGGCTGTTCGCCTCACTCGCCAGCTCGGTTAGCCAGGCTATTGAAAATGCTCTTCTCTTCCAGAGCGTACGAAACCGGCAACAGGAGCTCCTGGAGGGCCGGAATACGTTGCAAGCCCTGATAGATGGCATATTGCATCCCATTTACACTATTGATAAGGGCTGGCGATTGGTCGCCGTCAATGAATCCAAAGCGGCCGAGATGGACGAAGGGTCTGAATCTCTCGTAGGCCAGACTTGTTACCGTGTTTTTTACGATCGCGATACGCCATGCGAGCATTGTGAAGCGCAGAATACGCTGGTTGACAAGCGAGCCGGTAGCTGGTCTCAGAGCTGGCAGGGGGAAGACCATCTCCTTCACGAATGGGACATCAGCGCATTTCCCATTCCTGGTTCGAAGGCGGAATCACCCCGAGCGGTGATCGTCTGGCAAGATCGAACCGAAGAACGGCGTCTGGAGAATTCGCTAATGCAAGCTGGGAAACTGGCGGCTATCGGTAAATTGGCCGCGGGCGTCGCTCATGAGATAAACAATCCGCTCACGGTGATCAACGCCAACGCCCAGATGCTGCAGATGGTCATGCCAGACGAGGACGATAACTATGAAGCAGTCGATCTCATCTCTCGAGCTGGGGATAGAGCCGCGACCGTCGTACAGGGCTTGCTCGACTTTGCGCGCCAGGCCCAATATGAGTTCGAGAGCGGTGATGTCAACGAATCGATACAGGCCGCTCTTAGCCTGGTGTCTTATCAGTTCGCCAATGCCAATATTGAAGTAAAGACCGATCTGGCGGATGATCTGCCGCCTACAAAGGCAAGCTGGGAACACTTGCAGAGCGTCTGGCTGAATCTCCTGATCAACGCCAGGGACGCTCTCCAAGATAACCAGGAGGAACGCTGGATCGAGATCACAACCGGTGTTGATCAGGACAGGGACGACATCGTCGTCCTCGTCCGGGACAATGGCGAAGGCATGAATTCGGCCGAGATAGATCAGATATTCGAACCGTTTTATACGACGAAGGCGCCTGGCCGGGGGACTGGTTTGGGCTTGGCGACTACGCACCGGATCGTCGAACAACATGGCGGGCAGATAGACGTGACCAGCGCCGTAGACGATGGAACGACCTTCGTCATTCGTCTTCCCCTAGCGACTGTCTGAAGGGATACCGGCGCGGTAAGATAGGGTAGAGTTCAACCGCGCGACGTATCACTCGTTATCACTTCAGAATCCGGTCCAACCCAGGAGTAGAGTCCCGTATCGACTCGCACCTGGAAGCCGCATTCGTCGTAATTTGAATCATCTCTTATATCTTTCGACAGACCAGCTCCCCTTTCCCGATCGGTACGATGAGCGAGTCCACACGCTCGTCCTCTGTTGCCCGAGCCAACATGGGTTGGAGGGTTTCACGATGGTTGATCGCGTTGTCGGCGACCAGTAATCCTCCTGGAACCAACCTGGGAACGATCTCCTCATAGCACGCTTCATAGACTTCCTTTTCGGCATCCAGGAAGCAGAAGGCGACACGATCGTATTTGTGGAGATGCTGGCGAGCATCACCTTCCACCAGGTCAACCCACTCTTCGACGCCGGCCAGCCGGAAGGTCTCTTTCGCCAACGACGCCTTATCAGGTAATAGCTCAAAGGTCGTTATCCGCCGCTCGAGGGTTTCGCAAGCCAGGGTCAACCAGAGGGTGGAATAGCCCGCGCTGGTTCCGATCTCGAGCAAGGTTCCCTCTGGAGCGCCTGCTGCCAGTATAGCCAGAAACCGGCCTGTTTCCGCTGGGATCTGGCGCAGGCGCTTGAGGTGAGTTGTGCTGTCAGTGCGGTCTTGTGTATCGACTCGCTCTAGATAATTCATGCGCTCTAAGACCGAAGGTCGTATATTGTGAAACATGATCGCACCTCAGCTAAAAGATTCGCGAAGTTATTGTTTTGCGCATCTGAGCCTGTAAATTCCCCAGCATAATACACCAGAACAGTTATCTCGACCTTGTCGAAACCGGCGGGAAATCCTTGTCCCACCCTTCCTCACTGAACCGGTCGGCAGGCAACCTTAGGGATCGGGGGTATTGATTCAGGATCCCCGTGGTGTGCGATATAATCGGCCTATGAGCGTCTCAGTTTCACCCCAGATAAAAGAGATCCTCGATAACCTACCCCAGAGACCTGGCGTATACCTGCACAAAGATGCCGATGGTAGGGTGATCTACGTCGGCAAGACGGTGAATCTGCGCCATCGGGTCAGATCCTATTTTCAGAAGAACGTCGACTCCTTCAAGACACGACGCCTCCGCGACCAGATCGCCGATATCGAGATCATCACCACCGACACGGACCTCGAGGCGCTGTTGCTGGAGATGACGCTCATCAAGAAGCATAAGCCGCACTTCAACGTCCGGCTGAAGGATGACAAACGCTACCCGTATATAAAGGTTCATTGGGCCGATCCATTCCCAAAGGTGACGGTTACTCGCAGGATGGAGAGGGACGGCTCGCGATATTTCGGCCCCTATACCTCCGTCTGGGCCGTCCACCAAACCCTTGACTTGCTGCGCCGGATATTCCCCTATCTGACCTGCGACCGTAAGATCACCGGTGAAGATGGCAGAGCCTGTCTTTATTTCGACATCAAGTTGTGCAATGCGCCCTGCATCGGAAACGTAAACCAGCTCGAATATCGCCAGATGATTCAACAGTTGATGGACTTCCTCAACGGCCGGAGTGAGGGGATCATCAAAGACCTGGAGCGGAAGATGGACGACGCCGCCGTTGGTTTGGATTATGAGAAAGCGGCCGTTCACCGGGACCAGTTGAAGGCCATCGATAGCGTCGTCGCCAAGCAAAAGGTCATCAGCGCGGCCAACACCGACCAGGATGTGATCGCCTTTGCCCGGGAGCAGGGCGATGCCTGCGTCCAGGTATTCTTCATCCGGCACGGCAAGCTCATCGGGAGAGAGTATTTCCTCCTTGAGGGAACCGAAGACGAAGAAGAAGCCGAGATTTTGGGCGAATTTCTGACCCAGTACTACGATGAGGCGGCGCACATTCCCAAGGAAGTACTTCTTCCGCGCGAGGTGGAAGAGGCCCGGATAATCGAACAATGGCTCAAGCAAAAAAGAAGCACAAAGGTGACCATTACGGTTCCCAGGCGGGGCAAAAAGAAGCAGTTGGTGCAGATGGCGGCGACCAATGCCTCGGACACCCTGGCGATGCTGCGCCAACAATGGGCAGCCGACCGGTCGAAGCATGTAACGGCCATGAATGAGCTTCAAGTATCTCTGGAGCTTGAGCGACCCCCTGCCCGCATTGAGTGCTACGATATTAGCCACACCCAGGGCACTCAGACAGTCGGTTCCATGGTCGTCTTCGTCCAGGGCGCGCCGCGAAAGAGCGATTACCGGCGATTTAACGTCCGTACGGTGGGTAACGATGACTATGGGGCCATGAAGGAGGTCCTGAAACGGCGGTTTCAGCGCTACGCGGATACCATCGCCGGAGAACTGCACGACCCGAGCAAGATCGGCAAGCTGCGCAAGGACACGGCCTGGGCGATCCTACCTGATCTACTCATCGTGGACGGAGGAAAAGGGCAGCTGGCTGTGACTCGCGAAGTGCTGCGTAACTTCGATCTGGAAAATGAAGTGCCAATCGCCGCCCTGGCCAAGCAAGATGAGGTACTATTCGCTCCGGGTCATCCCGGCGGCATCCACCTGGACGAGCGGTCTGAGGGCCTGTTCCTGGTCCAGCGTGTACGAGATGAAGCCCACCGTTTCGCCAACGCGGGTCATCGCAAGCGGCGGTCCAAGGTGGGGACTGCCTCGATCCTGGACGATATCCCCGGCGTCGGCCCTAAGCGCCGGCGCATCTTGCTGGAGCGGTTTGGTTCCCTCGACGGCATCCGCCAGGCGACAGTTGAAGAAATCGCTTCCGAGCCCGGCCTCCCTTACCCGGTGGCCCAGGCCGTGAAAGCGTCCTTGGACTAGGGACCGAGCGTCGCATCTAAGCGAAGACGATCAAAGGGCATCCCTCGTTTCTCGTGCCGATATCGGCCTCGAATCTGATTAGAAAACGATCACCCCTCGGGCCACTTCCCCGCCCAACATCGCGGCATACGCTTCATTAATCTCCTCCAGACGGTAGGAGTGAGATACGAGCTCATCTAACTTCAGCTTTCCGGCCATGTAGAGATCGAGAATCAACGGAAAATCCCGGTCGGTGTTGACGCCCCCGTAATAACTTCCCTTGATGACCTTCTCCAGGCGGGTGATGAAGGCCCCCGATAGATTAGTCGGCTCTTTCACCGAGGAAAGACCGACGAGAACCAAGGTTCCTCCAGGGCGGGCGACCCTGAGCCCTTCTTCCTGGAGGGCAGGCGTGCCAACCGCCTCGAACACGTAGTCCGCGCCCCGGCCGTTGGTCGCCTCTTTGATCTTCGCCCGGGTATCGTCCCCGACCAGAAAGGCGTGGGTGGCCCCGAAGTCACGAGCCATGGCCATCTTAGCCGGGTTTGTATCTATGGCGATTATGGGCGTAGCCCCGGACAGGGCGGCCGCTTGTAGGATGTTCAGACCCACGCCGCCGCAGCCGTAGACCACCACGCTCTCACCGGGCCGGACTCCGGCCGAGTAGAACACCGCCCCGACGCCGGTCGATACGGCGCAGCCAACCAAGGCCGCGACCTCCAGCGGGATGTCCTTCCGGATGGGGATGCAACTCTCCTGGGCTACCACGGCGTAGTTGGCGAAGGATGCCAGGCCGCAGAAGTGATAGACCGGCTGGCCTTTTTGACTCAGCCGGGGAGTGCCGTCCAGCATCGTCCCGGCCCAGATCGGTCCGAGAAAGGAGTCGCATAGGTTGGGCTTGCTGTTCTGGCAATAAAAGCAGTGACCGCAGGCAGGCGCCCAACTGAGGATCACATGGTCTCCGGGAGCAACCCGATGGACGCCGGGTCCGACGGCTTCCACGACGCCGGCCCCTTCATGGCCCGCCACCACGGGCATTGGGTGTTTCGTAGCTCCTGTGACCAGGTGCCAGTCGCTGTGACAAACGCCGCTGGCAGCCAGCCGGACCAGGACCTCTCCCTCCCGGGGTTCCCCCAGGTCCAATTCTTCGATAACGAAGGGTTGATTATGGTCGTACAAGACGGCTGCCGTAACTTTCATCGTTCAATCTCCTGTGCGTATTATCTGGAGATAATGATCCACTCCGGCTTCCGTGTCAAATCAGACAACACTAGTGTTTGAATAAACCGATGAATAGTCTGATCAGGAGAAGAATATCGGGGACTGCATCGACCGCAGGATTAGTAAATGGTCTCAGCCCTGTATTTGTTTGGAATACAATTTGTGCCGTTTTATGTCAACTTCGATCTCTGTAGTTTTTCAGACTAACGTCTTAATGTGGGCGCGACTAATGTGAATAATCCCCCAGCTGGTTGTTAACAAGCTGCCCGGGGATCTATCCGTTGATGTATTCCAGAGAGATGCCAGACATTTAAGCGTGAAGAGGCCCAGTGGTTGATCGGGGTATCTTCTGGGGGAATAATGGCGTTGTGAGACTTTTGTGAGACCACTCTTGTAAGATTAACCTGTATTGACAGGTCATCTTTCAAGGGAGATATCAATGGGCGAGCATAAACACAAGGTTGAGGCCAATGAAACCAAGGCTATCAAACCAGAGAACGAAGTCGAACAACTGTCCGGCTATCATCCGGCCGAAGTTCTGAGGCAGGTGAAAGACGGACCGCCTTCCACTCTGAAACCAGCCCAGATCCTTGCTCTTCAGCGAACTGTTGGCAATAAAGTCGTTCAGCGAATGCTAGGTGAAAGGAAGCAGCAATCGGGTCCAGATACGCAAGCTAATCTTTCTCCTACAGGTGATCTCATACAGCGACATCCGGAAGATACTGCCAAGATAAATAATCTCATAGCATCCATTAACGATAACTCGACAACCTTTGGCAATGCTCTGATCAGGCACAAAGATCTGATAGAAAGTCATAGAGAATCCGCTAACATTAATACGAGAGCCTTTGGTGATAAGATAATGGAACACAGTGATCTCCTAGCCCAAGTAAGTGCTAGGTTATCGAACCTCGAGAGCAGTAGTGGGGGTGGTGAAGAAATAGTGGTACCGGCGGCTGGAGGTATATAATCGCTGATTTGGGCGCAACTAGCGTAGATTAACCCCAGCCGTGCGGGGCGCTATTAGGTATCAGCCGGCGTCTGATTGCAACTGGTGCATACCAAAAAAGCCGGCGCTATTCGGCATCAGGCAGCCACTCATTGCACCTCTCCCCCAGCAAGCTATACATCACCATCCTGTTTGTGTCCCATGCTCTGGCCAAATACCTGAAGCAGAACAGGCTCACCCATATACCTAGTGCGCCGTACCGCCCAATGACCCAAGGCAATATTGAACGCTGCCATCGCTCGATGAAGAATATCGTCAAGCTGGAAACGTTCTACTTCCCTGGGATCTGGAACAGGCGATCGCGGAGTACGTCGATTACTATAACCTAGAACGCTACCACGAATCGAT
>JBARZW010000021.1:0-8214 GCA_049650305.1 Promineifilaceae bacterium (SeqCode) | reverse complement strand
CCCATGGCAAGATTGGTAAAGAAAGCCAATGCGCCGAAAATGATGCCCGACCTCATCGCCCCAGTCACCATTCACCTCCTCAATAATGGTTTACTTGATTTCAAGGATCTCTCTTGGATCACATGGTTCGATATGCGCCGGATCCGGCAAATCCAAGAGGATACTATGGGGATCAACCCGATTGTTGAATTGGGAAATCTCGACATCTTCGTGAATCAGGCCTGCCCACATCGGCTGTGGGTTTCTCTCTCCAAAGACATCTACCACCCGAATCCCGCCCGACACAACCGCCCGCTCGCCCGGCATCAAGTAATAATGGTCGCCAATCTTCTCGAGATCTTCTTCGCCGCCAATTGCCCACCGGTAGGGGTAGTTGGCTAGCTCGTTTTCGTAACCTATGGCGACGCGCCAGGCCCCGGATTCTGTATGCCAGCCGAGCGTGTTGTAGTTCCAATCTGAATCGTAGACGGCTCCCGGTGAAGGGCCAGAGGTACGGATCGGTGTCGTTCCATAATTCTGAACGGTTAATGTAAACCAGATTGTCTCGCATAATTCAACGGCAGTGGTGTTGAAAGATACTGTATCCCCTATTGCGGGAGGGACAATCTCTGCTCTTGGCACACCTCCGAATTGAATTGTGAGTTCATCGGTTGCCCGAATGCGTTGGCCTTCAGCATCTTCTATGATGGCGATCACCGGATAGGTACCATCGACAGGCGGCGTTGCTTTGTTGTCAACACCCCCTTCGTAATCAAAGATATGCCAGCCCGGTTCACCGGCCTTAACTCCACGTTCTAACTCGGCGACCGGAATTTCAGAGCCTTCGTGTGAAAGAAGGAAAACGCGGGTTTGGGATACCTCCTTTGGCAGGAAGAACTGAATCTGGACACGGTCTGAGATACCATCCTGGTTTGGGGTAAAGATCTTCCTGTCCAAGCCGAAATCTCTCAATTCAGGTAAGATATTATCGGCATCGACAATAGAGAGGGAACCACTGGCGTTCTCACCTTGTCCCTGTTCGTCTGTTGCCACGATTGTCCAGGTATATTGGCCATCCTGTAACAACCTGGCCAAAACCTCGCCATCCACCGATTCATCTGGAAGCCGATATCCATCAACCACGCCACTGAATAAGACACTATACTCACCGGCGCCTCTTGGCTGATCCTTTCGAAAATAAAAACGCTCTCCGTTCTCATCCTCAAAATAAATCGAAACACTTGCATTCCGAGTTATCTCATAGCTTATCCCGGATGCATCCTGTTCTCCATCGGCATTGGGTGATATGAAGTTCTCGACGACCATCGCATCACGAAGGAGGGATGGATCTCCCCTGAAGATGAACCACCCTGCCGCAACGGCGATAATCACCACCAGGACGGCTATGACGACGACCACGATCACGGAAACTCTGGATCGATTCATGGCTGCAAGTTTATCAGAGCGGAATCGGGCGGCAAGACAGGTGAATCCCACCGTAGAATAATAATAGGGCAGTTATGCAATAGACACAGGTTACTCAAACAGATCAGCGGTATTCTGGATGAAGAGCCAATTGTTTAGCGATTCAACGCCCGTAGACCCATATTACGACCGCGGGCGTCACGTAAGCCTCAACAAATGCGGCCAAAATCAATAGCGGGACGACCAATGCTACCATAACGCGTACAAAGTCGGCCGCGGACAGCAGCCAACTTTCGCCGACGGATCGATCCGGCGGAGGTGAGAGAGCTGTCGCGTGCCATCTCAGCGCTGCCGCCCCAGCCAAGAGCAAGGCCGGCAACTCAAACACAGCATGGGGTAGGACGGCCGCGACAAAGAAGAGAATGGGATTCTCCCCATTTGCCGCGATTAGCGCGCATAAGTAACCGACTAACGTCCAGGGTAGCATGAATATCAGAATATCCGTTACTCCGAGAGTAAAAATACCCAACAAGGCGGCAATGGCGATCACGCGAAAGTTCTGCCAGAAGATCGTGCGAGGTAACTGCTCTAGTTGATCCTGGACATTTGCCATGTTGGTGGCGATATCATCGGCAGTGAGTTGGGCGCTAAACTGTTCCGGGACGGGATAGAGCCGCGTCAGGATGACACCAAGGATGAGACCACCTACCAGGGATATGAGAAAAATCCCGGCCGGATGGCGTAGCTCAGGTATAAAGGAGAAAAGGTTCCTAAACCAGAGGTGAACGGCCGGGTACCGCCGTCTTGTATTTCTTCCGGTGAGACGGTTCCAATACACCTGCCACATCCAGCCCAAGCGTATCTGGTCGATATCTTGACCCAACAACGCTTCACGATTGAATATCTTAATTCCCATGCGTACGAGGACTGCGGCGGTCATGCCAAGCGCAGCGATTAACCACCACAAACCCCCGCTGTTCCCCCAAAACAACACGATTGCCTCAAATTGGAGCAGGAGAGCCATGGGTACGATGATGAAGCTGGCTAGTAAATTGGCCGCACGAACCGTTGTCGTTTGTCCTGACACGATGACCGCAGCCGCGACCATTATCACTCCTTGTATGGTTGTCAGTAGCAGGATCTGAACCAGTACTGGAAATGGCACTAACCACCGGGTGATAAAGGCCAGTCCAATTACATAGACAATAATTCCCAGAAAGCTGGTCGACATGGGGGGAACGATCGCTGCTAACATCTTGCCTACGTACAGTTGCGTGTTTGTTAAGGGGGTAGCCAAAAGAGGTTCCAGGCTCTTACGCTCCTTCTCGCCGACGAATGTCTCCAGAGCTATGACCAGTGAGAAAGACATTGGAAAAAAGCCAATAACCAGCAATAGAAAAGGTATTAGCCTCTCTCCGACAAGCTCCGCCCCGTAGCGCTCTGCGAAATTAATGAGGAACCGTGCCGTGAAGGATGCCAGAATCGGGAAACCAAGGGTTAATACGACGATCGGGATTATGATTCGCCAATCTCGCAAGGCGTCTCGAACCTCTCGTCGGGTGATAATGAGCGAGATTTTTAAATCTTTAATTCCGAAGAGTTCCCGGTTTCTAAGGGCAAGCATCTAACCGCACTACCTATTCAACTCTCGCGACATAAATGAGATTATGTAAACCTAACTCAATCTGACGCGTTTCGTATCTCGAGTGGCTCGCCTTCATCGGTCTCCTTGTCCGGACGACCCTCCGCTAAATCAGCCTCGACGACCTGCAGATAAACTTGCTCGAGGCTCGCCGACAACTCCTGAAGCGACACGATACCCAGACCCTGGCCGGTAAGGTACTTCACTAACTGTGGATTCTTGGTTTCCGGCTCATCTGTCCGGTAACGAAGGATCGTGTCCTCAAATGATTCGATGTCTATGATCTTGCCTATTCCGTCAAGTTGGCCATCGAGGCTTCTGTCGAGTCGAACCTCGAACAGAGGTCTTCCCAGTAGTCTCTGTTTCAATGCCTCTGGATTTCCTTGAGCGATGATTCGCCCCTGACTGATAATGGCGATCTTATCAGCCAGCAGCTCCGCCTCGGCCAAATTGTGTGTGCATACGACGATCGCGCGCTCATCATCACGCAGCTCGATGATCGCATCTCGTACCAGTTTGGCGCTATGTGGATCCATGGCAGACGTTGGTTCGTCGAGCATCAGAACAGTTGGTTTGTGCAACAGGGCTCGCATGAGCCCAATTTTCTGACGCATGCCTTTAGAATACTCGCCAAGCCGGCGAAACTCATACTTGGCCATACCGAATTGCTCGAATAAATGTCTGCTCCGTTCATGCGAGTCCGCTTTATTCATGCCGTAGAGGCTTCCAAAAAACTGAAGGTATTCTAAGCCTGTTGATCGGGTATAGAGACCGGGCTGCTCGGTAAGTAAGCCTATTTCGCGCCTGACTAGGTCCGCTTCCTGTACTACGTCACGACCATTAATATAAGCCTTGCCTCGTGTAGGTCGTAATATCGCGCTTAGCATTCGCACGGTTGTCGTCTTCCCGGCGCCGTTTGGCCCCAGCAAAGCAAGCAGCTGGCCCGAAGGGACATCAATTGATAGGTTGTCTACTGCGGTGAATTCGTTAAATTGCTTTGTCAGACCTAGAGTCTCGATCATCTCTTAGGCCTTGACAGCGGGCTTTGAGAGGACGTGTCGCCAGAGGAGCAGAGCAGCCATTACTATACCGATAACGATGGACACGACCGTGGCAACTGGCAGACCGAGATCTAACCCTCCGATCGCGAAGGAACGGCTATCAAGTCGCACCAGTTCAAGAAGGATGCGGCCGATGGCGAAAAGCAGGAAGTAAGCAGCCATGATATCACCGGTATAGAGACGCTGCCGATGTTTCCGGGTCAGCCTCAGCAGGATGATAAAGGTAAGCAAACTCCACAACGACGCGTATAAAAACGTCGGATGAAACATTTCGAACTGAGTATATCCAGTTAGACGGTTCGAAGCATCGATTTTTATCGCCCATGGTAGATCAGAAGGCCGGCCGTAGAGTTCCTGGTTGAAGAAGTTACCCCAGCGACCGACCGCCTGTCCAAGAGCAAGACCGACGACAGCCAAATCTGACCAGGCTATAGCCGATATCCGTTGTCTTTTGGAAAACACGATAAGTCCAAGAAGTCCTCCTATGACGGCGCCATAGATTCCCAGCCCGCCACTCCGTAGATCTACGAGCTTCAGAGGGTTCTGAAAATAGTCCCAAGCCGAATTTATACCTATCTCCGCCATGCTGGGCGAAGGGGTGAGGATATGATAGATACGAGCACCCACAACACCGAATACAAGCACCCAGACAACGCCGCTCCACACGTAATCAGGATTCCACTGCCGCCATGGGGCATCGACCAGCCATTGTTCTTCAACGCCTACTTGGGCGGATAAGCTTTCAAGCAACTTCTCATTCTGGGGCTTTTTTAGCCCGATTATCTGGGAATTGATCCCCCATTGATACAAGACGGCCCCCAACGTTCCAATGCCGCTTTTCCTCAGGTGATTCTCGATATCTTGGGGTAAATCCAGCCCCGATATGGGCGTGCGTCGCAGGTTTGACGGCACTTCTTCGCGAAAAGTTATCTCAGCCCGTTCCCCGGCAAGGCGAGAGGTCACATAGGCGCCCAGGGCAATGCCGGAGACAAGGATGACTCCGTACCAGAAGATATCGAAGTTAAAGGCTGCAATTGTTAAAGCTACGCGATCAGGCGTCTCTCCACTTACCAAGTGGTTGATGAAAAGAATCGCCGCGACCACAATGAGTAGACCAACGATATACCAGTAGGGTTCGACCTGTAATTTACGTCTCATAGATACAGAAATTTGTCCTTTGTCCAGCTATCGAGAACTGGATGGGTTCCAACGGAGTATCGTTGGGGTGCTTGAAATTACTCCAGGCCAGGATCTTCTCCGGCGGCGATACGTTTGGATTGCCGCCAGACATGGTAAACACGCTGACCGAATGTGAAGTAAGTGCCAATTGCCAGAATAACCAATCCCCACTCCGGCCGGTCTATTATGAGCGTCACAACAATGACGACGTACCGCTCTACTCGAGTCAAGAATCCAACTTTTAACGAGAAGCCCAGTGCCTCTGCTCTTGAACGCGTATAGCTAACCATCAGTGAACCGGTCAAGGCAGCGTAGGCGGCTGCAGTCATCCAGAGATCATCCCGCGTCCCGAAATAATAGATGTACCCAACGAATAAGATGATCTCTGCGAGCCGATCGGAAGTCGAATCGAGGAATGCGCCAAAGTTGCCGGCCGTTCGACCTAGTTTCCTGGCTAAAGCGCCATCAAGCGCATCCAAGGGAACGAAGACAAGGATCGCGATTCCAGCGATAGTCATATAGCCGCTAGCGATCAGCCATGCGTACAAGATATGGAGCAGCATGCCCAGGATGGTCAGCAAATCTGGGGAGACATGCAGGCGGGCCAAGAGAGATACAATGGGATCGATGATGCTTTTCGTCCAAACACGCAGCTGATCCGTTAAGGTGGGTTTCGACTCATTTGAAGATGTGGAGCTCATGTTGCCTCAATAATGCTTACGCAAATGCTAGAAATAACGACGGACAACCGTAATAAAGAGCGATGCTATCTAATGTATAGGGAGGTGTCAAGCGGTACTGTAATCTTGGTAGCCAATAACATGGCGCCGGCGATCTGGATTAAAATAGGCCGTTAACAGGAGCGCTGATCAACCTCCCAGATGGAAACCCAGCCAGGGCACCTCCATCTCGTCGGCCGTCATTCCGCCATGCCGGCCTTTGAATCCGGCGATCTTATTAAGTTCTTTAGACGTCAAAAGGATGTATCGGTCGCGCATTGTAGCCATGACGTCGCCAAGTCGCTGGGCAACCTCTTCCGAAATTGGACCCGGTCCAAGAATTCCACTGGTTATGACCTCTGTCGAATCCCATGCCTGAAGAGCATGGTCAAGATGTTCTTCAAGATAGGCAAGCAAATCACGTTTTTTGCCTTGCTTGGCGTATAGAAGAGGTGTACGCGGCTCACCTGCGGGATGCATGAGAAGTAACTGTTTCAGCCTCTCATCTTCGTCCAACTTCACAAACTGCTCCGGAGTGGTCAGGATTTGTCCGTGATCGCCGGTAATAAAAATAGCGGTATCACGCCTGGCAGCCGGCGTCAAAGCTTCCAGTATCTCAACTTTAAATTGACTCAATACCCCACGGAGCTCTGCGCCGACCGACGGATGCCTCGGACCATGAATGTGACTAAGGGTATCAATTGCCGGCCAGTAGGCGTAAGCATAGAGAGGTGTACCCGCTGTTCGTTCGAGCATCTCTCGTAGCTGGACGAAAAGATCGGCTGAGGTAACAAAGCCATGCTCATTAGTGACTCCCCTATCATGCATCTGGCTTAGCGCAGAATCGACAATATTGTGACCTTTGAAGGCATGGGTTTGAATTCCCGATCGAGCCAATTGCTCTCCAAAGCCTGGAACAGCCAGAAAATCGCTAGGATTCGTGCCGGCCTCTATCAAGGCATCAGGGAAAGATGCGAAGTTAGGTGTAAATCTGATCAGCTGGCCCAGGACCGCATATTCGGGAAAGAATAACCGTAAACCAACGAGCCCATGTTGCCCAGGGGCATAGCCGGTCCACAAACTACTTAGAGCGGCGACAGTTGTCGATGGAAAAACCGAAGTTATCTTTCCACTGACGTCCGCTTGCCGGACGAGCCAAGCCAATTCAGTCTCGTGCTGCTGTAGCAAAGACCACCCAAACGAATCGAGAAGAAGCAGCACGACACGTTTTACATGACCGCTAAGAGGTACCCACAAGGGTTTGGCTAATGGAGGTAATCCATCGAATTCGACTCCTAATAAAGACGCGATTGTCGCCGGTATGTTGGCGATGGTTGTGCCGCTGTAGTCCGGAGCAACAAATTCGTCTGTTATGTTAAGTAATGTCATCTTTTGTCCCGCACTAGGTAGAGCAACCAGCATGCCCTCCACACCGGCAAAATTCCGCAACAATCCGAGTCTGTTGAGTCTGCCGAACGAATACAAGGCTGTCTCAACAGCAACAAGGGAGCTAGGAGGAAAAAAAGAAAGGCCAGGGATCGATTACCCTGACCTCTTCTTATGGTCCTTCTAATGGCGACTGCTACTTCAAATAACCGCCGTTTTCTCCTCTAATTAATGAGAGCAAATTATATCCAGACGATATTAACCCAATATATTTTCATTCAGTGAATTCACATTCCGATAACGGCGTCTTCATCGAGGAATTGGCGTTTCACAGAATTATTTAGGCGCGTAGTGCTTCGCTTAAGCCAGTCATCTGGTTGGCGACGCTATCGTCAACCACCTGGTCACCTACGCGAATGACAAGACCACCTAGAATCCCCGGATCGACCTTAAAAACAACTTCATCGACTTTTAAGGTTTTCTTGATCGATGATTGTTCTTTGTCCGTCAAGGGCAACGCACTAGTCACAACTGCCGTCTCACCTTTCAAGCCGGCGACATCTTCCGGCACCATGGCGAAGAAGTCGGCTATGATATCTCGCTGCCTCTTCTCATCAAGCGATTCGCCGACAAGTTTGTTGGCTGCAGCGATAGCGATTCCAGCGACCTGCCCTCGCAGTTCAGCTAAGATACGGTTGCGCTCTTCCACCGCCTCATCCTGGGCAGAGGCGATGATATCCTTTGCCTGTTCATTGGCTCTCGCCGTTATTCCGGCAGCGGCTTCTTCCGCCTGAACCGCGGCCTCCGATCTGATCTGAGCAGC
>JBARZW010000020.1:0-16534 GCA_049650305.1 Promineifilaceae bacterium (SeqCode) | reverse complement strand
AGAGCGAAACATATCTGATCGTTTATATGGCCAGGGGCGTAGTAAACGCGCAGGTTGTGATTTCCTACGACGACGACGTCACCATCATCCAGATGACGATCGGCGGACAGTTCGATACCATCACTGTGGGGTCCTGAATGAGCCATTACAGGGACATTCAACCGCCTCCGCATTTCATCCAATTGATCGATGTGATCGAAGTGCGAATGTGTTATCAATATGGCAACTGGAATCGTGCCGCCCAGTAAATCGATTAGCGTATCAGGATCTGCGCCGGGATCGATGAGCACACTATCCGTTGTAGTTGGACAAACGAGGGCGTAAGCGTTCATCGGCCATGGCCCTACTTCTTTCATTCGCAACTCTAATCGTTTATGGTTCATTTTACTCAATTCCGCAGTGGCTGTTTATGTTATCGACAGCTAGATACACTCGTGCACGAGTTTGGGTAGGGATAGTAAGCGGATGCCTAATTGGTAGGAGGGATTCGACCTAGATCCCTCTCGCCCCCTTAGCGGCCGACTCCAACCGCGCCGCCGAAAGCGGCCGACATCTCGTCATAGATGGCGACGATATTCGCTTCGTCACCCAGGAAGAAGTTACCGTTTGCGCCGAGGGCCAACCTCGATAGTACATCTTCATCGGCGTCACCCCCATAGGCGATGGAAAATACTGTCGTGTCGTTAGCTTTGGCCATGTCGATCAGGGCCTGGTTAAAGGCGTATCGATAGCTGTATGTATCCACACCATCGGTCAGTACAACCAAGGCGTTTGATAAGTTGGGCGACGTGGTGTCGCCGATGATCAACGCACCTTCACCTATAGCGTCGTACAGCGCCGTATCCCCGTTGGCATCTAGACGCTCTATGGCGTCGATGATCTTGCCTCGTGCTGGTCCGACCTGCTGGTGTTCTGCAAGCAACTGAAGTTCGTGGGAGAAAGCGATTATTGTGATGAGATCATCGTCTCCCATCTGTTCGATGAACTGAACGGCAGCTTGCCTCATATTCTTGATCTTACTGCCGTCCATGCTACCCGAAACATCGAGAAGCATGACCAAATTGACATCCTTTCTTGCGGATTGCCACAGATCTTGGGCGGCATATATACTTTCCACGGTTGGAGGAGAAAACACGATTTCAGGTTGGCTCAAATCGACACCGTATGATTCATCGAGAGGTGGTCCGACCTCAACTCCGCGGCTAACCGGCCGTAAACCATTGGATACGGCCAACTGCTGGGCTTCTTCGCTAAGTAAATATTCGCGGAAGCTTTGCGCCGCGTCACCTGCCGTGCCTTCCAATTCATTGTTTAAGCAGGCCGGGTGGGTTGCCACGAATGTTCCTTCCAACGGGTAAATAGGTACGATCCTGCCGTTCCCATTCGTCACTACATCACTCTCGTACATGACTCCCGCACCCAGGTATTGCACACCACGATCGGCCATCGACCTACCGAGGTCGCCCGTGCTGGTGCTGAATGTTGAAACGGCCGTCTCAAAGGCGCTAACTGAAGCCTGCACGATGGGTTGTTGGATGTCTTCTGCGGTTACGGCCTCGGTCTTGGACTGAGCGGCCTGGACGATAGCCAACAGGGTACCTGTACCACTGCCCGAGAGACCCGGATGAGTATGTCCAAGGCGCAGGGATTCCCCGTATTCGCCACCACTATAGTAGCTCCAGGCAGATGGATCGGCCGCCAAGCTCCCTATGTCCAGCCAGCCTAAAGGCAAGCCAGGCCAGCCGAGAGACTCGGCAACCGGCCGCCATATGGCGATTACCAGGGGACTTGTCGCCAAGCTCTGGCAGTTGTCGCGATAGTTTCCGTTGCCCTGGTCGGCCAGTACATCCGTCCAGACCTCATCGTCGGGTATCCAGATAGAGGGAGACAGGTCTCCGTTGGAGATATCGCTGACCGCTTGTCCCGAATCAGCCAACGACAACTGGACGTAGGCTGGGACGCCATCGGCCACTTCATGCTCCGCCTCGTTGTAAATCTGAGCGGCCGAGGTGAGCCAAGGACCTAGGCTTGTGTTTGCCGTGACGTCTATGACTTCGGCGTCGCTAGGTATGCCATCCTCATCACCCAGGCCACAGGCAGCAGCTGCCAAGGCCAGGAATATGACCAGCAAAAGAACGCCGCGAAATGATTCTATCTTCATAAGCTTCCCTCAATAGCTTCGGATTGCTCGTCGTGGCGCGTTTCGCAATCCGACCACGTGCAATGGCCAAGCGGTTTCACGCCGATTACCGGCCGACTGTGATCAAGGTAAGTTCGACGAAACGATCGTCGGCCTGCAGGACTGGATCGTCCGTGTTCTGGTGGTCTTCAGCAGGAAGTAGCGCTTCGACGATGAAGCGAGCCGGATCAATACCTTGGGAAACCAGGTAGTCGACAACCGACTGTGCCCTTCCTTCGGCGACGTCAAGAATGTCTTGCTCGGTATACGGCGGGTTATTCGCCGGCCAGGCAGAGGATCCCAGAACCCGAAGGAACAAACCAACACTCTGGGATAAGGTGGGCACCACACACCGGTCTAGGATTCGACGAGACTCAAGGGTTAATTCCGTGGATTCGGGTAAGAAAGAAAAGGTGCGACAAGGTAGCACCACAAGGGTCGCGGCCGCATCAGTAGTGACACCGCCTAAATCTAGTTGGGACGAGATTGAGAACGAATCGTTCACCGGTTTTCCGGCGGGCTGAAGGCTTGCTTGGTCCGCTGCCCGAAGCACGAATCCTGTATTGACAAGATCGGCTACCTCGTCATCGGCCGCGTCCACATCGGAAGCCTCCCAGATCCTGCGAGCGATTTCAAGGCGGCTGATAATCGGGCGCGTATCGCGCATGACAAAGGCGTTGTCCCCCAAATCAGCCTGGGCTACGCTCTCCAACCATAGCTGGAAATCTTCTGAGGCGCTCTCGGGATAAACAAAGCTCCAATCGTTATGACCCCATTCGCCTATGGTCGCCGCAGCGCTGTCAAAATCCTCAACCTGATCCTTCAAGGTATCAAACCAGGCGTTGTGAAAATCCTGCACTAGATCGGCATCATTGGCGATCGATTGGCGCGAGGTCACGATGACATCCATGACGATTCGAAGCTGATTCGAACTGAGTAGAGGGACGCCACCGCTTATTTCAGCGTCGAAAATATCGGGCTCCCAACCAGACACTGCGTCAGCCTCGCCGCTGTTAAATACCGCAATGGCATCGGCTACACTGTCTTCAGGCACTAACGTCACATCGGAACGCGGGCTGAGCTGGGCGATGGAGAGAGTGTAGTATACGAAGTACTCTCCAACGCTACCGCGGGAAAAAGCAATTCTCTGACCATCGAGGTCGTTAATGGTCGAGATGTCGCGGGCCCATAATTGGTCGGCTCCAGCAGACTCGTCAACGATAGCGGTGATCACACCTGGGCTTGAGAGCGCTACCGAATCCAGCGTCGTCAGCAAACAGTTCCATAAACCCGCTTCTAGCAGGGCAGTACGCTGTTCCTCAGACACATCGTATGCTGGATCCTCGTCAAGGAAGAAGGGCACGATGCCCAGATGGAATCCGTGCTCGATGTCTTTTCCAGACATCTGCATCTGCTGAAGGGTGAAGTAACTGCCGAAGGCATCAGCCCCACAGATATAGGTTGGCATACCGTCGTTTGGGTCGTAATTTGGCCCCCAAACAGGTTCCGGCGAATCAAGATCAACTGACGGTGTACTACCAGATGTCTCAGGCGTGTCTAGCAAGGCGACCGCCGGTGTTATTCCATCGGGCGTCTCCGTTGCTTCATCATCGCCGAGCGAGCCTATTAGGTTCACTGCAACGAAACCACATACAACCACGATCGCTACGCCAATGATGGCGATAAAAACGATCCGAGTTCTATCCATGTTTTGCATGGGCAACTCCTCTTACTTTCTTCCGTATATCACTAAAAGACTCCAGCCGGGCTCTTTAGGTTGATAAACGCCAACGTAGCCGTCACCAACTCAATGGATGCCCCTATATTTGGGATGTTACCGGCGGGAATTTCACGGTTCCATATGCATGGCATGGTGTGAATGTCATATTGTGCAAGCTATCATAACACATTACGTTCTGTGGTATCCCAGGTTGCGCAGAACGTCCGCCGGCGTCTGACCCTTTATTAGCTCAAATATGTAGGCTCCATCCTCCTGACGATCGACGATGAGCTCGTATGCCTCAGGCAACACGCAATGCTTGCTTCCGCGGACTCCTCCAAGCATCTCCTGATAGGCCCCGATGCTGAAAAATCCGACATAGAGATCGTCGCTCTCGACTGGTAAATAGAGCGGAGATTTGCTGGGTTTCGGTGGATAGACGTCGTCACTGTCACAGGTCATTCCACCAAGTTGCACTTGCCTGAACGGCTTGTCCAGGTGATTCAGAGGCAAGACTATGAAATGTTCTCCTAAGGCCCAACTGTCAGGAAAAGAACTCATGATGGAGCCATCGATTAGATACCAGGGCAGAGAAGAGTTATTTTCCTTTACAGCGATGATCTTGAACAGATGGGCGCCGTGTTCAGAGGTTGTGTACCGGCCGAATTCACCCATCACGTCTGGTTCCGGCACGCCATATTGAGCACAAACCTCTTGGAGGGCACCCAGAAGCCGGCGCACGAATTCGCGGTAATCAAATTCGAAATCGAGCGTCATTGGCACGGGTACACCACCCCCAAAATCGAAAATCGTCAGCGTAGGATGCTCCCTGCGAAGACGGGCATATACCTCCATTGGCGGGCGTAGCCAGGACACAAAGCCATCCTCGTCGAGTATCTGGCTGCCGACCATGGCATGATACAGTTTAAGATTGAGGTTGGGAGTCGCCTTGATGTAACTTGCTGCCTTCCAGATACCATCCATGTCGAGACCGAAACGTGAATTATGGCTGTCCATTTCGGTTTCATCTAAATGATGGCCATAACTCTTTTGTCGCAGCCCGACATCGAAGGTGAAGCTGGAGTTAACCAGGGGAGCGAACTCGCCAAAATCCTCGACAACCGGGATCACATTGCTGTGCACATCTTTGAGTTGCAGGATGTTGTCGGCATAGGATGTTCCATCAGGTTTGAAGCCGTTGCAGATTATCAGACGCTCTTCGGGCAACAATCCCCGCTCCGTCATGACGCGGGCGATGTCAACATCGGCTGTGGACGACATCTCATGATGAGCGCCGGCCGACAAGGTCGTGCGGATTACTTCCTCGGCCGCGTTTGCCTTGGAGGCGTAGGCGTACAGGAAGTTACCACCATAACCGAGCTCGTCGATAACATCGGCGAATAACTCTCGCATGCGCTTTATCTGTCGCCGGATAATAGGTAGGTAGACGATCTCTAATGGGCTGGGCAGCGTTCGTCCAAGACCATTGGCTTGGCCATCACCCAGAAACAGGCCAGCCAAGTCTAAGTCCTCCATAAACAACCGGCCCCCACGTGCACTTAGATAGTCGTTGAAGTCGCGCTCAGGAACCGGCCTTTCATGCTCCCACCCAACAACAGGTCGTGTCATGCTTTCTCCTCCAACCAGAGGTTAGACCCGCGGTCGAATCTCTGGTTCAGCCTCTGGATATATCGTAGCATTATAGCGAGACTGGTGTTTGCGGACTAGCACCAGCTATAGATTGATGGGCAACAGGATTGGGGTGATCAGCTGTTGAATGCTTGCCATAGCTTCGACTATTCGTTTGTTGACAGTTGTCTGCCAATGACTGAACACAAGAAACCGGTGAACTTCAGCCGGTCTAGTGGGACGCATCTTCTGTTTTTTTGTTTTTCAATGGGGTGATCTTTGTCATGGTCGATTGTATGACATATGGCACTATCAGATTATGGTAGCGGCGCGTATTCTATATGTACACTGGTTGGTTACTGAGGAATCGGAGAAGCTATGGCCCATACGGCCTGGGTAACTAAAAGCACCGCTTGGTGTGATAGGGCAAGTGCCGAGGCAAACATGATAGAGAACCGGGTTTACCCGGCCGATATCATGCCGGACTTCCCAAGTTACCGCGTAACGGCTCGCAAGTGCTCGTTAGGCATCAGCTGTAATCTGCAGGGATTTCCTTGTAGATGGGCCTTCACTGTACAAAACGAAGATCCCTTCTAGACCAATTTAGTGTGATTCCTCCTGTTCTGTGCAAGGGTTTGGATAGGCTGGACCTGCCCCCTAGGTCCGGCCTATCGTCCTTTTAGGGCAACTTTGAAGGCAATCATGTCCGGCATGATTGCCAGGCATCTTTGCCCGGCCTGTGCTACACTCGGAGCCAACTCCATCAAGATTGTTGTCAATGAAACCTAAGTCGAGTTGAATTCACTTTGCGCGTTCTGACCATACTCAATCCCGTAGCCGGCCGGATGAAGGCCGGAACTGTAATCGACACCCTTCATCGCCACTTCGATCCTTCGCGATGGCAGCTTGATGTTTACGAGACCGTCGGTGGCGAGTCCGTTGGCGATATCGTGCGTGAGGCGGTCGAAAGCGGTGTGGATCGCGTGTTTGCCGCTGGCGGCGATGGAACGGTCTCTCAAGTTGTCGATGGCCTGGCGCTTTCATCGGTTCCTCTGGGCATTATTCCCACCGGTACGTCCAATGTAGTCGCCCAGGAACTTGGAATTCCCCTTAACGTTGAAAAGGCCTGCCAGCTGCTGGCTGGAAATCCTGCAACGATGGCTATCGATGCGATGCAGGTCGGTGATCAGTTCTTCATTCTTGCCGTTGGTACAGGGATCGATGCCATGGTTATGGAATCGGCAAGTCGCGCGGGAAAGCGCCGATTTGGTCCTCTGGCATACGCCTGGACTACATTGAAAGTCATTATTGGGATGCAGCCACGCCGGTTTACCATCATCGCCGATGGAAAGGCGTTCCAGATGAAGGCGGCCATAGTCCTCTTATCAAATGTGGGGACTTTAACTCGCCCATTACGCTGGGGACCACACATCAAGCCAACCGATGGTCGCATCGATATCAATATCATTCGCGGCAAGAATATCTTGGATTACCTGCTCACCGCCTACGATGTATTGCCAGGTGGTCCAAGACGGATAGCCCATATCCGCCATCTCCAGGCCAGCGAGAGTGTTAAAGTTTTTGCCGATCAGACTCTCCGCGTCCAGGGCGATGGTGATCTGATTGGGCATACGCCACTGGAAGCCCTCGTCATTCCGGCGGCCGTACAGGTGCTGGTCCCACCAACGGATTAGAAGTTCTGGGGCCTTCCACTAAAGCTAATAAGCTAGCGTCCATATCCAGAATAGTCAGGGAACTGATCTATTTTCTGAAAAAATGGACGTTGTCCGGATGCGATTTTTGGAAGCCTGCACCTAGAGGTAGGCAACCTGGAAATCTGCTAAGATCAGAATGTTAAGATAGAGGCAGTTCTTCGGAGAGAACTGAAAGCATTCACATCAAGTCATTAGGCTTCTCGGGTGGCCTGCGCTGATGAGACAAACGACAATTTGCCCCTTTTCCTGCCTATCAATTCCATCATCGCCCTCCAGGAGATTTGCCCACCCGGAGCTGACCACATCCTAACATACGGGCCTCAGCCATCGGTTGGCTGTTCTCGAAATGCCTGGGATAGGTTTTGGGCGATCTGACCTCCTGCCTGCAATTTCGTCGTTTGGATAATGTAAGGCGTATCTATCCCATTGGCGTCATAAACTTTCTGAAGGGTGGTGTTGACCCGATCGAACATTATGCGGGTCTCCTCGTAGGACTCTAGCCACCAACGGACGCGGAAGATCATTGACGAATCACCCATTTCGACGTGCAAAGAGTCCACCGGATGATCCGGCAATACCCCCTCGACCTGGCCCACCTTTTCTACAATCGGCTGGCGCTACTGCTCGATGCGCCGACATTCGAATATAATGTCTGTGTGAGTGAAACACCGCTGCAGACGAAATTGTATGTTCCCCCGTTACGGCCGAACCTGGTGCCCCGGTCGCGTCTGATCGAGCGGCTCAATCAAGGTCTTCAGCTTGGCCACAAACTCACCCTCATCTCCGCCCCAGCCGGCTTTGGTAAAACCACGCTGGTCAGCGAATGGGTCGCCGGTTGCGAGCGACCAGCCGCCTGGCTGTCGTTGGACGAAGGGGATAACGACCCCACACGCTTTCTGGCTTACCTCGTCGCTGCTTTGCAGACGATTGCGGCGAATATTGGAGAAGGGGTGTTGGGTGTGCTCCAATCCCCTCAGCCACCGCCAACCGAACCGATTCTGACGACCCTGCTCAATGAAATCACCACCGTCCCGGACAATTTCGTCCTCGTCCTTGACGACTACCACGTTATTGATGCCAAACCGGTTGACCATGCCCTCACCTTTCTGCTCGAGCACCTGCCACCACAGATGCACCTGGTTATCGCCACCCGTGAGGATCCAACACTACCTCTGGCCCGGTTACGCGTCCGGGACCAATTGATCGAACTGCGTGTCAACGATTTGCGTTTTACCAACTCCGAAGCCGCCGGATTTCTCAACCAGGTGATGGGCCTAAACCTCTCAGCGGAAGACGTCGCCGCACTGGAAACTCGCACCGAAGGCTGGATTGCCGGCCTGCAATTAGCCGCGATTTCAATGCGGGGACATAAAGACGCCACCAGCTTCATCAAATCTTTCACCGGCAGCCACCATTTCGTGTTGGACTATCTGGTTGAAGAAGTCCTGCAACAGCAGTCCGAAAGCGTCCAGACTTTCTTGCTGCGTACGTCTATCCTCGACCGCCTGTGCGGCCCCCTTTGTGATGCCGTTTTGCGCAGAGGTGCAGGCCTGAACCTTACCCCCTATGCTTCCGGGCAAGAAACCCTTGAATTTCTCGAACAGGCCAACCTGTTCATCGTTCCCCTGGACAACGAGCGGCATTGGTACCGTTATCACCATCTCTTTGCGGATTTACTGCGGCAGCGACTGCAGCAACAACAACCTGACAGTGTGGCCAAATTACATGTCCGCGCCAGCGCCTGGTACGAGAAGAATGGCCTGGAGATTGAAGCTTTTACGCATGCCGCGGCCGCCAATGATATTGAGCGCGCCGAGCGCCTGATTGAAGGAGAGGGGCTGCCCCTGCACTTTCGCGGCGGGGCGGCCCCCGTACTAAACTGGCTGGCGTCGCAGCCAGCGACGATATTGGATGCCAGGCCCTCGCTTTGGGTTACCTATGCCTCAGCGCTAATCTTTGCCGGCCAATCGTCCAGCATCGAACAGAAACTAGGAGCTGCTGAAGCAGCCCTGGAAGGCGCCGAGCCAGATGACAAGACCCAAGATCTGGTAGGACATATTGCCGCGATGCGAGCCATGATGGCCGTCTCTCAGCACCAGGTAGAAACTATTATTGACCAGGCGAGCCGCGCCCTGGAGCTTCTGCACACTGAGAACCTGTACGTCCGTACTGCTGCTGCCTGGACGCTGGGCTATGCTCACGAACTCCAGGGAGACCGCGCCGCGGCCAGCCGGGCCTATACCGATGTCATCTCTAACAGCCAGGCGTCTGGGAATTTCATGTTCACCATAGCGGCACTAACCAGCCTGGGCAACATACAGGAATCAGAAAACCAGCTCTATCAGGCGGCCGAGACCCACCAGCAGTCCCTGCAATTGGCAGGTGATCCGCCGCTGCCGTTTGCCTGCGCATCGCTTCTTGGTCTGGCCCGTGTACTCTACGAATGGAATGACCTGGATACCGCCCAACAGCACGGGCAACTAAGCGCCCAACTGGCGTCGCAGATAGAAGCTGTTGACACACCTGCCGCCTGTGGGGTATTACTTGCCCGCTTGAAAATTGCCCAGGGAGATGTGGCCGGTGCGGTCGCACTTTTAACTGAGGCCGATCAGTTCGTGCGCCAGCATAACTTCGTGCATATGATACCGCAGGTTGCGGCAACACAAGTGCTTACCTTGCTCCACCAGGGCGATCTGGCGGCGGCCGCTCAACTGGCTGAGAAGCACGATCTACCCAGCAGCCAGTCCCGGGTACACCTGGCCCAGGGAGACACGGCCGCAGCACTGGCAGTTCTGGAGCCGTTGCGCCGGCAGGTGGAGGCAAAGGGTTTGGAGGATGAACGGCTCAAGGTAATGATCCTCAAGGCAGTCGCTCACCATGCGCATGGCGACAAGGAGGAGGCTGTGCAACTGCTGGGTGACGCGCTGGCGTTGGCAGAGCCGGGCGGCTTCATCCGACTCTTTGTGGACGAAGGGTTGCCGATGGCTGAATTGTTGTCAGATGCAGCTGCTCGGGGGATTTTGCCGGATTATTGTATCAAGCTGCTGGCTGTATTTGAAGCTGAAGACCAGAAGCGCGAAGACAAATCTAATCTACCCCCGGCCCAACCCCTTATCGAGCCATTGAGCCATCGCGAGTTAGAAATATTACAACTCATCGCCCTTGGACTCTCGAATCGTGAAATTAGCGAGCGGCTTTTCCTGGCTTTAAGTACCGTTAAAAAGCACAATGGGAACATCTACGGCAAGCTGCAGGTCCAGAGGCGCACTGAAGCCGTAGCCCGCGCCCGCGAATTGGATCTATTGTAGTCAAATCGTCACTTTACCCGTTGACCTGGAATCAACAACGGCACCCAAACTTACCATTTAGCCAAAGTTTTTGTACGCCTTCCCTCGTCGTAACACCATAACGATACCCCCAAATACTACTTTAGTATCTATACGATGATACCGTCTGGTTGATAAGATACCTGTACATTGATATGTGGCCCAGACTTTCATAACTGGCCACAACAGGTACAGGGAAATGTCAAAGAAACTCAACCCAAAAACTGATCCAAGTCAACCAATGGTCTATGAAATCAGGATCAAGGGCCATCTGAGTTGTCAATGGACAGAGTGGTTTGGGGGCCTGAACATCACTATGGAAGAGGACGGCGAAACGCTGTTAACCGGTCCGGTGGTCGATCAGGCCGCGTTACATGGATTGCTAAAAAAAGTACGTGATTTAGGCCTGCCCTTGATCTCGGTCAATCGCGTTGAACCCTGCCAGACAGATGCGGCAGATGTCAAACAGTAAATTAGGAGGAAACTCATGAGTGCGAATGAAGGCTGGTTTTCTAGGGGAAAGGCAGATGCGGAGAAAGGTATCCCGTTTAGCGAGCGTGTCGTGGGCATCTCAATAGTCGTTTTTAGCGTCTTGCTGGTGCTGTATTTCATTGCCCATCAGACGCAGTCAACGGGTTTTTTCACTGCAGAATTTGGCACATCTGAGATGGTCATGCTTTATGGTTTACTGATTTTGGGGATTATTTCAGCTGGCTTGGAGGGGGTATTTGGTCTAAGACTCTATTCTCGTCTCTTTGATGTTTTTGGTGGACTTTTTCTTGCCGCTATTTGCACTGGCTGGCTCTTAGTGGTCTTTCCCTTTGAATTTGCCTATTTTGCAGATGTGGCGCCGGATTCCCTCCGCTTTTTGGTGGGTTGGATTTCCAACGACATCGCACGAGTGCTGATGGTGCTGGCAATCATCCTGTATCTGGGTGCGGCAATTTATTGTCCGATAGCTTACAAGTTCGTTGGCAAGAAACGATCCAAGCGCGAAAAGATTTCTGATTAAATCTTGAAACAAAATATTGTTAACCCTAAAAATATATCAGGAGGAATTCTCATGAAAGCAATTGTACAAACAAAATACGGATCACCGGATGTTCTTCAGCTTAAAGAGTTAGAAAAACCTGCTCCCAAGGAGGATGAAGTACTGATAAGAATATATGCGACAGCAGTAACGGCAGCAGCTTGCGCCATGCGAAAAGGACCCATTATGGCCAGGCCTTTTACTGGTCTCACAAGACCAAAAAACCCAATACCAGGGACTGATTTAGCCGGAGAAATTGAAGCAGTTGGCAAAAATGTAAAGCTATTTAAAGTAGGTGACCAAGTTTTTGGAGGTACCGACCTCGGTTTTGGTTGTTATGCCGAGTACATATGTCTGCCTGAAGAAGATGTGCTGGCAATAAAGCCCGCCAATATGACCCATGAGGAAGCCGCCGCCGTCGTTGAAGGGGCTTTAACAGCATTGCCTTACCTTAGAGATAAGGGAAATATTCAGAGCGGACAAAAAGTCCTTATCAATGGCGCTTCTGGAGGTATAGGTACAGCTGCGGTACAGCTTGCCAAGTACTATGGGGCGGAAGTTACCGGGGTATGCAGTGCCACGAATTTAGAATTGGTGAAATCTCTGGGGGCCGATAAGGTCATTGATTACACCAAAGCGGATTTTACCAAAAGCGGTCAGACCTATGACATTATTTTTGACACGGTAGGTAAGAGTTCATTTTCACGTTGTAAAGGCTCGCTAAAGCAAGAAGGGGTCTATCTCTCAACTGTCCCTACGCTGGCAATTTATCTTCAAATGTTATGGACGTCAAAAATCGGCCGTAAAAGGGCAATCATTTCGCAGACAGGTTTGAGGCCATCAAGCGAAGTGGCTAAAGATCTAATCTTCCTAAAAGAGCTTATTGAGGTGGGAAAGATTAAATCGGTCATTGATAGAAGCTATCCGTTGGAACAAATTGCCGACGCGCACAGGTATGTCGAAAAAGGACACAAAAAGGGAAATGTCGTCATAACTGTGGAACATAATTACAGAAGCTAACAGATTAAGAGAAATTGAAATGACGACCCGTACCGCCGATATATCACTTCGCCAGGCAGCAGCAATCACAGCGTATGCCATTCCATTCATGTTTCTATTTCTCCTATTAACAGCTGCGAGCCAGAGCCTGATTGTACCGGGAGATGCAGCTGCAACAGCAAAAAATATCGCGGAAAATGTGTTGCTGTTACGCAGGTGCGCTGCCATGAAAATACATAAATTGGTTTTACCCAAATCACATTAGGAGAACCCATGGAGAATGAGAAGAGCGTCCTGCGATGGGGTGGACTGGCCGGAATCCTGGCTTTCATCGTCTGGATTGTTGAAATGCCACTATACGGGTTTGTAGATCCCTTCGTCCCCGAAGGGTTGATGAGGTTCACCGACAACAGAGCGGCTCTCGGGTTGAGCACTATTCTGATGATGACGATCGCCTTTCTGTCGATCGCCCTCGTCCTGGCCTTGTATCGGGCCCTCCGGGGGACCAACTTAAAGTTCGCCCTCTTTGGAAGCGTGTTGGGCGTTACAGGCTACATCGCCACTGCTCTTGGAGATGTGTCCACATTTTTCGCCTTCGCCCCAATCTCTGACCTTAATCAAGCGCCTGCGGCGATGCCCGAGACGCAGGCAACGGTCGTGCTTTTGTGGCAGACAACCCAGGGCATAACCAGGACGTTCTTCTTCGTAGGTAGCCTCTTCATGGTGATATCCTTCATCATCCTCGGCGTGGCTATGCTTAGGGCTCCAGCCTTTGGCAAACGCTTCGGGGGGGTGTGCATCGTCCTCGGGCTGATCGGGCTCGTGGGCGTGGTCTCCAGTCTGTTTATTCTAGGAGACACCGGAATGCAAATAATGGGAATTTCCGTCTTTGCCAATATTATCTTTCTTCCCCTCTTCGGATGGAAGGTTTACAGTCTGTCGAGAGGACCACGCTCACCAAAAACCTGACCAATACCTCAACAATAACGGTTAGAGAACCTTCCATCTGCACTTGGGGAATAGGCGCCACACTTTTTTGCATCAGTCAAGGAGGGATCTATCTTAGAGTTGATTGCCCCCCTATTTAAAAACTATGGGCTTCAGTGATAGGTAGCCAAGCAGCAAGAAAGTAAAATTTGGGCTAGCAAGCTCTAGAACTGAAGATCTAATCTTCATCAAAGAGCTTATAGAGGCGGGAAAGATAAAATCGGTCATAGATAGACGCTATCCGTTGGAAAAAATTGCCGAGGCTCACAGGTATGTGGACAAAGGACACAAAAAGGGTAATGTAGTCATCACTGTGGAACATAACTAACAACCGGACACGTCTGAAAAGATGAACAACTTGGCAAACCTCGATAAGGTTGATGTGCCTAACAAAAACCAAAAGAGGAAGCCATGTGAGCTATGGCTGTTGTTTCTGCAACCATTGCCGGCAGGATACGTACGGATATGCAAAGACTAACGAGGAGAAATCTACCTTTATAGAATATTGGTGAGACAATAACGGAACACATATTACGGAGGGTTGACATGGAATATGGCAAGATAATAAATCGTTCTGTAAATATCGTCTGGCAGAATAAGTTTCTCATCCTTCTTGGCATTTTGGTTTCGCTAGGCAGTGGCTCGTATGGAGGTAGCGGTGGCGGCGGTGGAAAGGGCAATGGCGCGCCATTAGAAGATGAAATCGCCGCCTGGGCGGTGGGTTTAATTGTTGCCTTAGCCTGCGTTGCCTTAATCGTAGTTATCGTGTTCTGGGCCATTTCCACCATTGCTCGTGGCGGTCTGATCGCCAGCGTTGATAGCATTGAATCTGGCGAAAAATCCAGCTTCCGTCAGTCTTGGAGCGCTGGCTGGCATAGGGCCTGGACTCTACTTGGTATTGGCATTTTGCCAGCAATTCCATACTTGATTCTATTGGTCTTCGGGTTGCTAGCATTAGGCGCATATGGGGGTATCTTTGCCCTCTTTGGCGAGGATCTCGACTCTCTAGTTGGGACGGCCGGTCTTGGCATCACGATAGCAGCTCTCGCGTGTATCGTCGTTCCCATCGTATTGGTGTTGTCGATCTTAAGGAACTTCGCTGAGCGGGCCTGTATGTTGGAAAATCTTGGCGTTATCGACTCTTACCGCCGCGGCACGAGCGTGCTAATGGCGAACCTTGGCGCAGCCATTATCCTGTTCCTGATTCAGATCGCGATCTTCATCGTCCTGGGAATCCTCCTGTTCGTGCCTGGCATCATCGCGGCAGTATGCTGCTTCTTGTGGCCGCTGTTGTTAGCAGTGCAGGGCGCTATATCAGCCTTTGTCTCCGCTTTGTGGACATTGGCCTGGCGCACTTGGACTGGCGAGCCTCCGATAGTGGAGAAGGCACCGGCCGCGGTCTAAGCGTTTAAGAAATAACCGGGAACTGTTGCCCGGAAGAGAGTGGGCAAGTAAGCAAGCGCATTCGTTGACACGAATGTGCTTGTTTATGCCCATGTCCACCTGGAACTTATGCCAGTGCACCGCTATCCGGTACCGTTGTGCACATTGCCCCACAATTTAGTGGTGTGGTTGGTGATGCAGCGACATTTACGGTGTTTACTGATATTGGTAGAACCGATTTGGCACTTCTGACGGGAATGACTGGTCGGGCTGAAATCCAGCGAGTCGCGAGTTAACAACAATTTCTGTTTCCAATAGAAATCATCACTAGGTTGCTGGCGGAGCAGCGCTACGGTGGAAAGAATCCTGGCCCAATTGGGTTAAATAGCCGGCCAAACACTGTTGGGGGCATACGAGTCCAGCACTTTCGAATAACGCCCCCAATCTTAACGGTTTAAACCACATCCCAATCCTGATCGCTTTCCTCCAGAGCTAGTCTTCCGGAATTCCCATCCGGAAATCAAAGTCCGGTTATTTAATGTTGAGATGAGTTTTTGTACCGGAATTGTCACTGGTTTTGATGGTTGTGGAATATCGAGAAGATAGTTCAATTTAGACTCGGGAGGTTCATTTACAATAACGCTGCAAATGAGACCTTACGCTTCCTTTAGAATATGCTAATTGTTAAAGAATTCTACCTCGAGTAGAAGAGCAACAACGACTCGATCTCCGTTTTATGGAACCCCGCTTGTTGGGGCCACATCCTGTGAGCGGCCCAATAGGATTGGGCTTGTTGGTTAGAGCCGTGCCGCGCCCATTTTTCCAAACTCTGGTCTGGTAGCCGGGGTTTTTTCTGTTCATGCTCCCTTGCTAGCCGCAAAGCTGGGACGGCCGCAGACCTCACTCTACGTCGGTTACCCACTAAGTGTCCCTGTTCACATACCGACTATTTTCGACTCTACAGATGATGTGACATTCTTCCCTTCTCCACCTGCCATTCATCACTGGACACCTGGTGCCAAGTTTGCCATGCTTTAGGCTGGCATGGATATGATATTTGGGGTATAGAACCGCGCATTCAAATCAAAATAAGATAGGAGTGAGAAAAATCGGCTTTATGCGATTTACTTCAATCTCTAGCGCATCCCATAAAGCCCCAGGCCTGCAATTAACCCCCTGAATAACACGCTCGGGGTATGACACTAACACCACCGAGCGCTTATTCTTTTTGTGCATGTGTTAATTGTCTATCTGACTTCGGGACTCTGAATGGCCTTTCGTCGGGATAAACCATTAGGAGGAATTATGCAAATTGGTTCAACACACTGGCGGATGTCGCCGCCGAAAGTAGCGCAATATACCCCCACACAGGGAGTAGAAAACGGAGATCTACATGGATAACGGAAGAACAGCTCAAAATGGTAATGTCATTGTCATCAATGATCTGGTGAAGAAATTCGACGATATCACGGCGGTAAACGGTCTAAACCTCGAAATCCGTAAGGGAGAGATGTTTGGATTCTTAGGACCGAACGGCGCCGGGAAAACGACCACGATCAACATGCT
>JBARZW010000019.1:0-5367 GCA_049650305.1 Promineifilaceae bacterium (SeqCode) | reverse complement strand
ACCAGGCCGATGATCAGGGGATTCTCTTCCAACTCCTGCTTAAGCAGCTCTGTAAAGCCGTGGAAGTCTCTTTCCGCCATTAATGCACCTCCCTGGATCGAGTCAGGCCCTAATAAGCTCTAAAGTTTTGATTTATCAAGGCAAGAGAATCGAACTTACAAACAATGACGTGCACATGTAGTGTTCCGAGAAATGAACTCTCTAGCCATGGGTTGAAGATTACTCCCTCGAGTCCGCGCCAACCCAATCACACACCTTGATTTATTCCAACTCCATATTCAGGACATCGTCAAGGAACCGCTGCATGCGCTCGAAGTGTGACCCTTTCCAGTAGACCTGGTCACAACTTACGCATATCCGGAATTCGTCAAAATAGCGACTGGTATTGTATTGAAGCCGGTCAACGATGTCTTCTTTGTCCACACTTTCCAGCCATCCGTTGCACTTGAGACAGCGCTGAAACGGGTGGATGGCATCGTGGAGATCGAAGCGGCGGATCACCTCTAGCAATTGAAGGCGGGGATCGTTCTCTCTAATACAGTATCCGTGCCTGACGAGGTTGCGTTTCAACAGGCCGCGATCCCGTGTAAGCATAATCCGCCGCTGCTCGCTAGATATCTCCGCCAGGTCGGCGTCTTCGTAGTTGTTTTGATAAAGACAATCGAAGCCAATGAGTCTTAGGTACGTGGCTAGCTGCCCGAGGTGCGTATCAAGAACGAAGCGTGTCTCGCGAAGCGGTTGTGGGCGGAGCCGGCCGATCGTGCCGATATCTATAGAAACGAATATGGGATAAACACTGATCCTATCTTCATTCTGAACAAGGTAAGAGAAATCGACCGAATTACCATTCACGATAATGAGGTCTATCTCAGTGTGAGGAACGCCCAGCGATTCCACCAGGTGCTTGATCGTAACTCTGCCATTGAACTGCAAGGTGAAAGCATCCTGGCGCTGATCTGGCGGAAGGAGGTCGTTTAGTCCCGCATAAAAACGGAAAGTTGCTCTAGGCATCATAAGCAGCTTAACATGTTGTATCCTTGTGTACAACCGCATCTTCGGGTAGGTAATTACCGCATAGCGGGTGAAATGAGGATAATACATCTACGTTTCTAAGATTTACCAACAATGCCCACGCTACCCCTATACCGAGAAAGCCTCGTCCTCTACAAGAACCAACCCGCCCGTGTACTTCGTATTGATTCGAAGAAGGTTGCGATTGAGATCGAAGGGGGAAAGACGCTCAGCGTTCGATATAAGGATGTCGTTCCACTCCACCCGGGCCCATTAGTTGATCTGGCCGATCTGCAACCGCGAGATGGTGAGTTGTTGACTGCTTGGGAACTGTTGACGGGAGAATCAACGGATATTTCCGAATTGGCCGAGCTTATATTCGGCGAGTACACTCCATCCACCGCCTGGGCATCCTGGCAATTGGTGAAAGATGGCTTGTACTTTAAGGGAGAGCCGCAGAACATATCAGTCCGCACAAAGGAAGAAATCGAAAGAGAAAAAGAGATCCGCGATCAAAAGATCGCCGAAGCACAAGCGTGGCAAGCCTTTATCACTCGAGTAGAACAAGGAAAGCACCTTGAAGCGGATGCCATCTATCTTGAGGAAGTGGCTAAACTCGCCCTGGGAGAACAGGATGGAAGCCGGGTGCTTAGGACTCTGAAACTCACCGAAAGTCCCGAGCGAGCTCACGCCTTTTTACTCACAATCGGCTATTGGGATCCCCTGGTTAATCCCTATCCGGTCAGATCGCAACTCCCGATAATCTCGCCCCAGATGCCGATGTCTCTTCCAGCCGATGAAGATCGGCGCGATCTCACTCACCTGGTCAGCCTGGCTATTGACGATGAGGGAAGCAGCGACCCTGATGACGCGCTTAGCGTTGAAGATGGGCGTCTCTGGGTGCATATTGCCGACGTGGCCGCCATAGTTCGTCCAAACAGCCCTGTCGATCTGGAAGCGCGTGCACGTGGCGCGAACTTATATCTGCCTGAGGGAACTGTCACGATGCTGCCTTCTCAGGCAACGCGGTCACTAGGGCTAGGATTGTCCGATATCTCTCCCGCCCTTTCCTTCGGACTGGACCTCTCGGACAAAGGAGAGATCCTGGAGCTAGAAATTGTGCCCAGCTGGGTACGGGTGACAAGATTGACCTATGATGAAGTTGAATCGCGTTTGAGCGAGCCGGTGTTCAGAAAACTGGATCAATATGCCATGATGTCACGGGCGCAGCGCATCGAGAATGGAGCCATTGAATTATACTTGCCCGAAGTGAGAATTCGTGTGGTAGACGGTAAGGTTGATATCCGTCCCTTGCCCCCTCTTCGTAGTCGCGAACTGGTCCGCGAGGCTATGTTGATGACCGGGGAGGCTGTGGCACGGTATGCCATCGATAATGAGATACCTGTACCCTTCACATCTCAGGAAAGACCCGATTCCGTAGAGCAGGCGGGTAAGGCTCTTTCCAAGATGTATGCCCTGAGAAACCTGCTCAGACCGAGCCGGAAAACTAGCCAACCAAGTCCACACGGTGGTCTAGGTGTAGACGTGTACACGCAGGCAACAAGCCCTCTTCGTCGTTACCTCGACCTTGTAGTGCACCAACAATTACGCGCTCATTTATCAGGATCAGACTTGGAAAGCACCGAGGCAATTACGGAACGGATCGGCGCGGTCGAAGAGGTGACCCGAAGTATCCGACGGGCGGAGCGAAATTCTAATCAGCATTGGACCCTTGTCTACCTGATGCAAAATCCTGGCTGGCGCGGGGATGGCGTCATCGTTGACAGGAGGGGTACAAGAAATCACTGCCTAATTCCGGAGCTCGCCTTTGAAACCAGTCTCTATCTGAGAAAGGAAGTCGGGTTAGATTCTGAGTTTGGGTTGCAAGTTGAAGGGGTTGACCTGGCTCATCTTGAGGCAGATTTTCGACCTGTGGATTAAGTACACCGATATTCGAAATACAGGCCTGATATCGTCGCTAATGAGTGGACCACAGGACGATGAATAATTCATGATCGGAGTATACTGTTCGGAATAGGTTTATTTACTTCCAAGCAACTACTGCCAAAATGATCTGCAATTCCTGTCGCCGCGAACGGGTATAGTGACAATTGCTTAATCTTCCAGGAATAGTTTATCGCCAGTCGTGAATCCCCTCGGGAGGTTTTCATGGAAACGTGGCGGATTAACGTCCGTTCTCATTCGTTGAGTCGTGAAGCCGTGCTTCCAGGATGGGAGCGGTTGGGAGGTCGAGGTCTCTTGGCCCGCATTATGAGAGATGAGGTCCTCCCGAGCTGCCATCCGTTGGGTCCAAAGAACAAGCTGATCTTCGCTCCCGGACTCTTAGTCGGCCATATGCTCTCGAGCTGTGATCGCATTTCTGTCGGGGGAAAGAGCCCGCTCACCGGAGGAATAAAAGAAAGCAATGCCGGCGGCCGTACCGGTCTGCATCTTTCGCACCTGGGCATCAAGGCATTAATTCTCGAAGATATGCCCGAGGACGCGCACAATTGGGTCCTTTGTCTTGGAGCTGATGGCGCCACCTTTGAACCGGCAACCGGCCTTGACGGTACGGGTGTTTACGAAGCCGCCGAATCTCTGTTAGAGCGATATGGTAAGAATGTGGCTATCGCCCTAATTGGTGCTGGGGGTGAACTTGGGCTCACCAGCGCCGGAATTCAGAATATTGATAAAGATCGCGTCCCTTCGCGAATTAATGCCCGCGGTGGTTTGGGAGCCGTCATGGGCTCAAAGGGACTGAAGGCTATTGTGATCGATAAACGGGGCGGTGACAGACCAGAAATCGCCGACCACGCCGCCTATAAGCAAGCCCAAAAAGCGTTCACTGAAGCCCTGATGGCCCATCCACAAACAACTGTCTATCAAGATTATGGAACGGCGGGCATGATGCTGATGTGTAATGGCCTTGGGGCGTTGCCGACGCGTAATTTCTCCGAAGGTGAATTCGAGGGAGCGGAGTCAATTAGCGGTGAAACTATGCGCGAGGTGCTTCTGCGCCGAAAGGGAGAAAGCAAGATCTCCCATGCCTGTATGGCTGGTTGCACCATCAAGTGTTCAAATGTTTTTGCCGGAGAAGAGGGTCAGCGGATCGTCTCACCCCTAGAGTACGAGACCATCGGCTTATTAGGCGCAAACCTGGGCATCGATTCTCTGGATATCATTGCCAGGTTGAACTGGGTAGTGAACGATCTGGGTCTCGATTCGATCGAGGTCGGCGCGGCTCTTGGGGTCGCGGCCGAAGCGGGTATCTGGAAATTCGGGGACGGTGATCGCGCCCTGGCACTTCTCGACGAAATTCGAAACGGCACTCCCCTCGGGCGAGTGTTGGGCCATGGCGCGGCGGTAACCGGGCGGGTATTTGGCGTTGAACGGGTTCCGGTCGTAAAAGGACAGGCGATGTCCGCCTACGAACCCCGCGCTATAAAGGGAACTGGCGTAACCTATGCGACGTCGCCTCAGGGAGCTGACCATACTGCCGGATTAACCATTCGAGCCAAGGTGGATCATCTCGATCCAAAAGGCCAGGCAGAACTATCGCGATCGGCGCAGATAAACATGGCCGGTTACGATACGCTAGGCGCCTGCAGTTTCGCCGGTTTTGGTTTTGCCGCGGCGCCGGCCACCATTCGTGATTTGCTGAACGCTCGCTATGGCTGGGATATTGCTGATGACATTCTTCAGGTATTGGGAAGAGAGACACTATCCCTTGAGCGGGAATTCAATCATCTGGCCGGCCTTACACGGGAAGACGATCGCCTGCCAGAGTGGATGAGTCGAGAGCCGGTTGCTCCACACAACGCTGTCTTCGACGTGCCGGATGAGGATCTAGATGGCCTTTTCGACTGGGACTAGGCGCCCGTTCGTGGTTTTTTCTACTGTCGACAGGGTTCAGTACGGTAAATCATGCTCACAGTAACCGTGCACTTGCATACTATCCTGCAACGACCTACTCCACTGGGCCTGCAGCGGGTGTTAACGGTCGACTTACCGGATAATGCCTCAATGAACGATTTACTAGAGCTTCTTGAGATAGAACTCCCACAAGAGGCATTGCTGTTAGCTGTGAACGGCCGGATCGTCGATTTAGACCGTCACCTGATAGACGGCGATCAAGTTCGCATTATGCCAGCCATGTCCGGAGGTTGAACCGCCTTCTGAGCCGCCTTCTGAGGCGCCTGCTGCAACCAAAGCTCGCTTTAACCTTGGTATGGATCCAGCTCAGGGATCTCAACCGCAGACGATGATCGTGTTCGATCTACCGATCTACTCTTGACATCTGTACCAATACGGTCAGAATGGAAGTTGATTCCGGCCGCATCCGTCGATCGTTCTGCG
>JBARZW010000018.1:0-6396 GCA_049650305.1 Promineifilaceae bacterium (SeqCode) | reverse complement strand
GTACACGGCTGCTGGACGACCTCTATAGTCTGCTGAGCCGCAACTAGGTTGGCAGCGACGGCGTCCGCTGTCCGGCCCTGGGGTGGCAGCAACAGCACACTGTTTCGGCCGAGGAAGCATTGCCGATGATGCCGATTAATGCCGCTTATGCCCTGTTCCGTGACGTCGAGATCGGCAGTCTGGATCCGTGTAAATACGCCGATCTGATCATCCTATCAGACAACCCGCTGGTTGCAGAGCCCGAAGAGATCCCGGAGGTGGGGATTTGGATGACCATGGTTGGGGGCAGGACAGTCCCCTGTGCGGTTGGGCATTAAGGGGTTTGCCATTAAGAAATTCACTTTGTGGCATGTAGCACTCGATGATTTCTTGCCCCGTCTCTTTTTCTTCAACGGGTCGAGCCAACCTCCTCGACATCTTGCCCCGGTGATAGCTGGGCCACCTTTGGACCGAATATCCTGGTGAACCTTTCCGAGCAGATAACGTCAATGACTTAGCGACAATGCCAACAAGTGGTTCGTTTTCTTAGCGAGAACACCAGTTAGTGTGTATAACTTTATCCATGGTAAACGACCACCTTTATCTCCCATCTCAACCAACATCCTTTGTCGGCCGGGAAAGTGAAGTCGCAGAAATTGTTGGATTACTAAAAGACCAACATTGCCGGCTTTTGACGTTGGTTGGTCCGGGAGGTATCGGTAAAACTCGCCTAGGAATTGAAGTAGCAGATCGCTTCGTAAACCCCAAGACGGACACCGATCCAGTCAATTTATTCCCGGATGGTGTCTATCTGGTCACCTTACAATCAGTCGCCTCTGTCAGCAACATCATTCCGACAATTGCCAGCGCTATTGGCTTCGAGTTTTATGAAGCTCGCAACCCAGATAGACAACTCATCGACCATATTGGTGATAAACAGCTTCTATTGATCCTGGACAATCTAGAGCATCTCCTGGATGCGGGCGACCTGATCAGCGAACTTCTTTCCGGCGTCTCCCAGCTAAAATTACTGGCCACCTCCCGCGAGCCGCTAAATCTGCGCGAAGAATGGTTGTACCATGTGGAAGGGATGCCCTTTCCTAAATCCGATAATGAAGCGATGACGCATCGCGAATCTCCGCATTCGCGCCGCGACCGCTACGCGAACGAAGAGTATGACGCTATCCGGCTTTTTGTTGAGCGGGCCCGTCGCCTGCGCCACAATTATTCAATAGATGATGATCTGGCATGCGTAGTGCGGCTCTGCCAGCTTGTTGAAGGTATGCCCTTGGCTATCGAATTGGCAGCAGCCTGGTTGAAAAGTCTAAGTTGCAATGAAATCGTAACCGAAATCCAGTGCAATCTTGACATTCTGGAGACAGATATGCGTGGCGTGCCAAACCGGCACCGGAGTATGAGGGCGGTCTTCGACTATTCATGGCAACTACTTAACCAGGTAGAGCGAGATTTGTTCATGATGCTATCTGTTTTTCGAGGTGGTTTCCAGCGGGAGGCGGCCGAACAGATAGCCGGCGCCTCTCTTAAAACGCTATCGGCCTTGGTGGACAAGTCGATGGTGGTTTCCCAAAGCAATGGCCGTTACCAGTTGCACGAATTGCAAAGACAATATGGCGCGGAACAGCTCGGAAAAGCATCGAACGTAGAAACGGCAGTGCGCAACCGGCATTGTGAATACTTCGCAGCACTTATGGACCGGCCCTTTCGAGATTATTGGGGCCATCGGAGTATAGAAACACTCAAAGCGATCGATGCCGATTTCGATAATGTACAAGCCGCCTGGTATTGGGCTGTTGCTCAAGGTCGATATAGCGATCTGCGTAAATGCATTTTTGGGCTACTTCCCTATTGGTACCTCCGCTGGCACAGAGGAGTGGAGAAGGCATATCATGATGGTCTGATCGCGCTACGGAGCGCCGAACCCAGCCCGGAAAGAGATGTCACTCTAGGATGCGCACTCGCAAATCAAAGCCATGTTGATCTCTGGATGGGACGCCAGCAATATGCCAGAGAACAGGCCGAGGAAAGCATAGATATCCTGGAACCACTCGACGCCCAGCGCGAATTGTCCCAGGCGTTCGGAGCCCGGGCCCGGGTCTCTTGCTGGGTACAGGGCCGGGATCCTGAGGAAGCCAAGGCTTTAACTCTAAAAGCCGCTGCTCTTTTCGAAGAGACCGGTCAATATGAATTGCTAGGGTTAATGTACACAATGTTGGGTGGACTGAAGTACGATATCGGACAACTTGAGGAAAGCGAACAATGGTACCAGAAAGACCTTGAACTGAGCCGGAGAATTGATGATCCGTTAGGGGAAACTAGGGCTCTGGCGAATTTAGGTCGCCATGCTCTAGTACTCGGTAGTTACGGCAAGGCTGGCCAACTTCTTCTGGAGAGTTTGAAGATCGCAAGGGTGCTAAAGAATAGATCATGGATCAATGAGGCGCTCAATAGATTGGGACTGGTAGCGATGGCTGTAGGTGATCTGGAGACGGCCGAACGCTATTTTCTGGAATGTGTGGCAAGCGCCAAAGAATGGGGCAAACCTTACAGTATTGCCTACAGTTTCATTAATCTGGCTGATCTGAATGTCGCTCGTAAAGAATATAAGCTGGCGACGGATCTTTATCAGGAAACCAGGGCTTATTCTGAAGGCATTCGCATGATTCAAGCGGATAGGCTTTTGGGACTGGGCCGGATCGCCTTTGAAGAAGGGGAGTACGCGGAAGCTCAGGGCCTGCATAAGGAGAGCCTGAGGATTTGTGAAGAGAATGGCTACCGGCTACAAAAGGCAAAAAACAATGATGCCTTGGGAAGGATTACGATGGCGAAAAGCCTCGTTTTAGAGACCAAGTCACATTTCAGGGTTGCATTACAAGAAAGCGTAACTATCGGCGCACCGCCGGTTATTCTCGAAAGCATTATTAGTATCGGCGAGCTCGTCGCTCATGAAGGTGACCGGAAGGAAGCGTCTGAGTTGGCGACACTGGTTATGAATCATCCGGCGAGCCGGGCCGAAAGTAAAGAACGGGCGACGCGGCTACTCAGGCAAATAGAATCAGACATGTCTGTCGAAGACGTTGAAGCGATGGGCAAAACGGTTGCTCAAGACGATTTGGAATCAGTAGCGGCCAAATTGCTAGCCTGGCTTACCATCGACCAAGAATCAACAGACCATGCGAATGTCGCCACATCTCATCTTGTGCTAGACCCACTCAGCGAGCGTGAACTTGAGCTGCTTCGACTGGTCGCCGAGGGGAGCTCTAATCGGGAAATCGCGGGTGAGCTGACCCTGGCTTTAGGTACCGTCAAGTCCCATCTCCATAATATTTACCAGAAGTTAGATGCCAGCAGTCGCACCCAGGCTATTGTTCGAGCCAGAGAGTTAGACCTGTTGTAATTCGTCTAACACCCCATTTCCCAGAATAGCAACGCCCACAATTCTTAAAATGAACCCCCAAATCTAACTTTGGTTGGATGACAGGCGGCCGGGTTCATCATTATCCTTCTGTTCAGAAACAACCCAATCACTCAGGCGCCAATCTAAAAAGAGTTAGGCGCGATACGGAGGAATATGATGAATACACAACAGACGAGCGAGCTTTTCTTTCTATACACAATGGTGAACTATCCAATCAAATATGAAGACAATGAGAAGACACGAGTCGTCGCAGAACCGGCCAAGGGCAAGACAGACCCTCTTGCTTGGTTGTTCAATGCCCTGAATTGGCTGTATTCGAGCACACTTCGAGCCAGCCGCGTTCTCCCTTCTGTTTAGCTTTCCTTTTAGGCGCTCAGAGTCAAAGTGGCTTCTTGAATGTGGTTATCTTGTGAGGACTTCTAAAAGAGGGTACATATGCCGGACGGTTCAATATCCGGTAGGTATGGTTATTCCCCGTTTAATTTGGAAGTAGAGCCTGCATCGGCCGACAGAGCTATTAAAACGGCCGAGGGGATGTCGAGTTCTTCGCTCTTTTCTATTGCTGATTGAACTGCCTCAGAAGACAATGAATCAGATGCACTCTCAACCACAGCTTCCGCTAGCTCCCTGTGCTCCTGCCAGATTGTCTTTAAATTGGCGGCGAAATTCCCCAGGACAATGGCCCGTTCAAGATCGCCGCCGGCTGCATGCCACTGAGCGAAACAGGTGAGAACATACGGGAGTAATTCACCAAGAATGATAAGGCGTACATCTCGCACGGCTTCTTCCAGATACGCTCGTGCCTCGTCATGCCGGCTAGCGCCGATCTCCGCCCGAGCTATTCCGCAGCGGCAGTAGCTCATCGACCAAACATGCCGGGCCTCTTGGGCGTGGACAAATGCCTGCTGAAAAAGTCGCCGGGCCATATCATGCTGCCTCTCGACCAGGGCAATATCCCCCAAACCTCTATAGTAGAAGCAGAATCCTACGCTGTCTCGATTCTTCATAAAGAGTTTATAAGAATCTTTATAGAGTCGCCGGGCCATATCCAAGTGACCCTCGACTCGCTCTATATCGCCAAGTTCCCAGGTTCCCCAGGCGATCAGATGCTTATCCCCAATCTCTCGCGCAATGGCCAGTTGTGACTCTCGCGTCTTGCGAGCCTGTCCTGGGTCAATGTAACGCAAGGAGGTTATACTTACGCGAGACAAAATACTGGCGATAAACCTCCGGTTGCCCAGTTCCTCATATGTTGAATGGGATTCCTGGTAATATTGAAATGCCAGGTCGACTTTACCAGCATTGAGGCTGACCTCCGCCATGTCCGCGAGCACGCCGGCCGCGGTTAGAGGTAAACCAAGTTGTTGGTAAAGAACCCGGGCTTCCTTGAAGGCGACCATCGATCGATCAGGATCAGCGTGCTGGTGCTCGAGGCCTTGGAGCCGGAGCGTGTCCGCCCGCTGCATTTTATCTCCAATCTCCCCCCAGATCGCCGCAGCCTCATCTAGTAATCTATCTACCTCCTTGAGGCGCGAATGACCCGCAGTATCGAACGTATCCCATATCTGGCGTTCTTCTGCGGATAGAAAGGCGACCGTGGCGGGAGACCTGGTCTGGCTGAGCAGACGGCCAAACTGTTCGAGGACATAGGCCAGCGCCCAGCGATCCACCTCTTGCCTGTATTCGTTTTCCAGGTTTTGCAGGCGTTGCGCGGCTGCCTCTCGGTCAATCTGCCAGCCGTACAGAAGCGCGGACAGCACCAGCCACAGAACATCAACCTGGCCAGGTTTTATCCCCTCGGTGGCCGACCATGCTTTCAGGATGAGATCCTTGGGAAGAGGCAAATAAGCGGTCCAATGCAAGAAGTGCTTTGGAGCGTAATAACCATGAGTAAGTGCCGCCTCTGCCGTTTCAAGAACAACACTGGTTAAAGGATGGCAATCATCGGCACTAGAAGCTTCCCGTGCTCTTCTAACCATGGCTAATACATCGCCGGCCTGCCCATCTCGACCACTGGTGAAATAGAGCAAACCGGCCGACATCTGTTCCGTTAAAACGGTCCAATGCCCCTGCTCAACGAGATAGTCCCAGGCGGAACGTATCTCCTGAAAAGCCCGGCTAATGGTATCGAAGGTTTCTTTCTGTGCCGGACCGCGCATATCCAGATTCAGTTGCTCCAACCAGGCCGCATGGTAGTTGGCATGAGCGGCCTTTGCCCGGTTCCAGCCTTTCTCATCTTGCCTGAGTATTTCCCGGCCGAATTGGCGCAGCATGACGTGAATTTGAAAATCTCCGCTTATTTCCTTTGCTAGCCAGGATTTGTTGACCAGAGCCATCAACTCGCTTAGCGACGCATCGGATGTCGCTTGGGCGGCCTCGCGCGAGAAGCTGCTCTGGAAGACCGATAAGGCGGCAACAATTTCCCGCTCGCGGTCGGAGAGCATCCGCCAGGAGCTTTCAAAAACAGCCCTCAGACTGCGCTGTCGCTCTGGTATATCCTGCCAATGAGCCTCCAAGAAATCCAGGCTACGGCCGATCTCGGCCGCGATCTCCTGAGGCGACAGAAGAGACATCCAGGCGGCTGCCAATTCGATACCCAGGGGCATGCCCTGCAACAGGCGGCAGATGTCGAGGATTGTGGGGAGATTTTCGACCGTGATGCCAAACAGAGTCTCGACCTGCCTGGCGCTCTGTTGGAACAGCCGTAACGCGTCAAAGTTAACAGCCTCCTTGAGGGCCAGCCGGGTGGCGGGATGGGGGAGAGAGAGCCCATCAACCCGCACAATTCGTTCGCTACGAGCATTTAGCTGGCTCCGCGATGTGACTAGCACCTTGACCTCTGGTGCAGCCATGAGGATATCGGCCGCCAATGGCGTTATCCCATCTTGTAATAGGTGTTCGTAGTTGTCCAGCAGAAGCAACATCCGCTTTCCTCGAAGATAGTCAAGCAATTGACGGACGGGTTCACCCTGGGCGTAGAG
>JBARZW010000017.1:0-17084 GCA_049650305.1 Promineifilaceae bacterium (SeqCode) | reverse complement strand
CTTTGGCAAGGATTCTGCCATAATGGCTTCCTTATAGGAGATTATCCGTTCGCCATCTTCTTCGATGCCGGGTATCGATACAGGACGCGCACCTGTCGCGACAATGATGTTCTTGGCCGATACCTCGGATTCATCATTATCATAGGTCACGATCATTGAACCGGATCCTGTCAATTTGCCTGAGCCCTCAATAACGTCAATCTCGTTTTTACGCATGAGAAAAGATACACCTTTGACCAGCCGTTGCGATACCTGGCGGCTGCGCTTGAAGGCGACCCTGTAATCGAGCTTCAGATTGTCAAAACTAAATCCGAATTCCTTGGAACGGTGGTTTAATGTGTGGGCGATTTCAGCGTTGTGTAGAAGCGCCTTTGAGGGAATGCAACCTACATTCAGACAAACACCGCCCAGCGCGTTTTTCTCGACGATGGCTGTCTTCTGGCCAAGCTGCGCCGCACGGATCGCAGCCACGTAGCCAGCTGGTCCAGCTCCCAATACGACAACATCGTATGCTTTTGTCATTAGTGAATCTCCCTTACTTGGTTGTTGGAGTGAAATCGCATTGCTACCTTAGCAGGCGATAAGTGATTATTAAGGTATTACCCAACCCTATACTTTGGATTATCTCCGGACCGATATGGGTACAGGGTTTGATCCGCGCCGGCGATTATACCGTCAACAACAGGGTGAGGCACAGCCGGTTACACCCAATAGTTAAACCAGTTATAATCGAAGTGATGGGTTATCCTGAATGGACACTCCTGGGCATGGGCCTATCGCTAATCGGGGCATTGTTCGCCATGGCTTTTGCCCTGCTCGGCCAATCACCAGGATTGACACAGCGTCTTGGTCTGGGTGGCGCGCGACTCGACCTGCGGGTCCGTTCCTTCACCACCTATGCTTTTGCCTTATTGCTGCTTACTATTGGTTTCTTCCTGGCCGGCATACCCGTTGATACGCAATCCGGCGATCCCGATGAAACAGTAGCCGCCCTTGAGTCGAGTACAACCGCACCGATAAGTACATCTGAAGGTGTGGAGAATATCTCAGATAGTGGCAATCCGACACCCGTAATCAGCCCTACAGAAGCCTCTTCGCCAGAGTCAGGCTCCTTTAGCGGTCCGCCACCATCGATCCCCAATATCGGTTCTGATGCAGAAGGAGCAATTTCTACCGCTGAGGTTGACGGCTCCGCGCCGACCGACGAGACGAGTGCCCCACCTCGGGAAAGTACAGATGCACCCCAGGCTTCATCGACACCAACGACAATGGCTTCGCCTACACCGACCGAAACACCATCACCTACTATCACGCCCACGCCAATTACGGGCGAAATAGCTATTGTCTCCTCAGGTGGAAGCACGGTATGGACAACGCGATCGCCGGGAGGCCAGAACCTGACGCTTGTAAGGGACGGCGATACGGTCTTGATCCTCTCGGGTCACGCTAACCAGGCGGGCTTGCTCTGGCGTGAGGTGAGAACTGTGAACGGCGTCCTTGGTTGGATTCAGGAGATCTACCTGGATTACCAGGAGCAATAGGATATACAGACCCTATCGCCGATCGAGAAAAGCATCCAGATGATCAACCTCTGCTGGCAGCGTCTGTGGTTTGGATGTCTGGTCAATGGCAATGGCGGGATCCTTGAGTCCATGACCGGTTAGCACTACAACTACCGTCTTTCCCTCTGGTTCTATTACCCCTTGATCGATCTGTTGCTTCAGGGCTGCTAATCCAAAGGCTGAAGCGGGCTCCACAAAAATGCCCTCTGTACGGGCCAGGAGACGGCCGTTACGATTCCGTCTGATTCGTCAAGAGCCTGCATCGCCTCCCGCCATCTTGCCGGGTTCCCTATTCGAATGGCCGTAGCAATTGTGTCAGGATTCTTGATTATTTTCCCGGTAACGAGTGGCGCCGCGCCAGCAGCCTGCGCCCCAAGAATTCTAGGTAGTCCTTTTCCGTATTCTCCAAAACCCATCCAGCAAGCTGTGATGCTTCCAGCATTTCCCACCGGTAGACAAAGCCAGTCTGGGGCGCTCCCCCCGAGTTGGTCGCAGATTTCGAAAGCAACCGTCTTTTGGCCTTCGATCCGCCAAGGATTGATGGAATTAACAAGGACGATTGGTCTGCGCTCTACAATATCGCGCACCATTTTTAGCCCTTGATCAAACGACCCCTCAAAGACAATTACTTCCGCGCCATAGGCAAGCGAGGCGGACAATTTACCCAGAGCTATATGGCCCTCAGGAACCAAAACGAAACATTTGAGTCCTGCCCTCGCCGCATAAGCTGCGGCGCTGGCGGCGGTATTTCCAGTACTGGCTCAGATCACAGCCTTTGCGTCAGTTTGCAGCGCATGGGATATCGCCACGGTCATCCCCCGGTCCTTGAAAGAGCCGGTTGGATTTAGACCTTCGTGTTTCAAGTACAGGTCAAGCTTTCTACCCGGGGCAATTATTCCTGAGAGACGATCCGCCTTGATAAAGGGCGTATTGCCCTCATGCAGGGTAACTATCCTTGTCTTAGATTCCAGGGAGATGTGATTTTGATAGGCTCGGATCACGCCAGACCAAGGTTTATCATCCACAGGGGATGTCCATTATCTGGCCTAAATTACTTTCGCGATGCGTATTCAAGCTGGTTGTCCTCACGGGTATGGCAACAACCATTTCGTAAGTTAACGAAAAACTAGACAAGGATTGAGTGCAAGACCCTATCTATTAAGATGGTCCAGGCTCACGGCCTTGGTGCATCGACCTCATCGCACCGCCGGGGTGATTCCTTGTGCTTGGTAAGACGGAATCACCGAATGACGTGCCCAAGGCTACTTGTTTTTGAGCATGGGAATCGCGACACCTCGCTCTCTGGCTACTTCAATCGCACGCTCGTAACCGGCGTCCACGTGGCGAACAACCCCCATTCCAGGGTCATTGGTAAGAACCCGGCGCAGACGTGTGGCGGCCTCTGGCGTTCCATCGGCCACGATGACCTGGCCCGCATGTAAACTGTAGCCAATCCCTACACCGCCACCATGGTGATAACTCACCCATGTCGCACCACTAACCGCATTGATCAGCGCGTTGAGAATGGGCCAATCGGCGATGGCGTCGGAACCATCCTTCATACCCTCTGTCTCTCGATTTGGGCTCGCAACCGAACCAGCGTCTAGATGGTCTCTACCGATTACTATGGGCGCCTTCACTGCGCCACTTGCGACGAGCTCATTAAACATAAGTCCGGCTAAATCACGCTCGCCATAGCCCAGCCAGCATATCCTTGCCGGTAGCCCTTGAAAGTGAACTTGCTCTTGAGCCAATCGGATCCAGCGATGTAGCGATTCATTCTCAGGGAACAGCTCCATTATTGCCTTGTCGGTTACATAGATATCTTCGGGATCGCCACTTAGCGCTACCCACCGGAACGGTCCCTTCCCTTCGCAGAAGAGGGGGCGAATATAGGCTGGGATAAAACCAGGATAGCTGAAAGCCTCCGTGACCCCTTCGTCGAACGCTCGCTGGCGTAGATTGTTTCCGTAATCAAAAACGATTGATCCCCTATTTTGAAACTCAACCATGGCTGCACAATGCTTTGCCATGGACTGGCCTGATAACCGGGTAAATTCCTTTGGGGATTCTTTCTTCAGGACAATGGCATCTTCAAATGACATGTTGTGCGGGAAGTAGGCCAGATAATCGTGGGCAGGAGTCTGGTCAGTCACGATATCAGGGATGGCGTTCCTGGCTAACAACTCTGGTAAGACGGTCGCCGCGTTGCCAATCAGCCCTATCGATCGGGGCTCGCCCTGACTGACGAAATATTCAACCCTCTTTAGGGCTTCATCCACATCCTCGGCAACTTCGTCGAGATAGCGGTGCTCCAACCGGCGCCGGGCGCGCCACTCGTCCACTTCGACGATCAGACCGACACCACCGTTCATGGTCACAGCTAATGGTTGTGCCCCTCCCATCTCGCCGAGTCCGGCCGTTAGGACCCATTTTCCGCGCAGCGATGGCCAACCTTCGGCTTTCGCCGCCGCCGCGAATGTCTCGTACGTCCCCTGAAGTATGCCCTGTGTGCCGATGTAGATCCAACTCCCGGCCGTCATTTGCCCATACATGATGAGCCCTTCGGCTTCCCACCTGTCGAAGTTTTCCTGGGTTGCCCAGTGCGGCACGATGTTTGAATTGGCGATAAGTACTCGGGGAGCGTCCGCATGCGTTTGAAAAACAGCTACCGGCTTTCCGCTTTGAACCAGAAGCGTCTCATCATCTTCGAGCTTTCTTAGCGATTCGAGAATGGCGTCGAAGGCTTCCCAGTTGCGGGCGGCCCGGCCTCGACCGCCGTAGACGATAAGATTATCCGGATCACCGGCAACCTCCGGATCCAGGTTATTCTGCAACATCCGATAGGCGGCCTCCTGTAGCCACCCCTTGCAATGCAATTTGGTACCAACGGGAGAACGGACAATGCGTTTCATGACCCACCTGAACGAAGATCTATTGAGAAATCCGTTGCCAAACTAACCACACCTGTCTATCAACGCTGTGAACTTCAATAACCATACTTCGCGGGCCATTATAGTTGTGCGTCCAGGGGTGTCAACATGGCCTGTAGACTGCTATAATCAAAGCGGTTCGAGACAAACGGCAACACTGTCGTCAAGGGTTTGTTATGATTGGAGGTGCACTTGATCGAGGACATCAACGCCCAGGCACATTTGTTGATCGACAGCCTCACCTTTGAAGCTGGAACTATCGCACTGTCGGCCCTCAGGTCAATTGACGATAGCCAATCTCACGCCGGACCCTTTACTCGATTACTGGGCATCACTTTCCATGAATTTGGTGAAGGCCGATGCAGGGCATCTCTTGAAATCAAACATCACCTGCTAAATCCTCTTGGCATCGCTCATGGAGGTGTTGCCTTCTCACTCGCCGATTCTGCTTCAGGGGGAGCGGCTCTGTCTGCGCTGGGTGAACCTAGAATCGTCACTCAGGATATGCAGATTCGTTATCATGGCCCCGCCCGCCTGGGGATCATCGTGGCTGAGGCAGAAGTGTTGCACCACGGACAGCGCACACTTACGACACTTTGTCGCGTCTCTCAGGATAAAATACTCATCGCAAGCGTCACAGCCACTTTCGCTATCCTCTCGGAACAAGAATTACGTCTGATCCGTGGCAATTCCGCAGAATAACCAGTGATCTAGTGACTACTGTCCGAATAGAACATGACAGCGCCGTATTCACAGGCAGGCAAACACAGCCTGCAGTCGTAGCAACGGTTCAAATCAAGATATGGAGGTTCGCCGGCATCTGGTCTAAAAATCGCCTTCACGCGACAGGCTTTCGCTGCCAGGCAGGGAGTACAGATCTGGCAAATCCGGTCATCGATCCTGAGCAAAGATTGTCGCATCATGGCTTTAGTTATTAGATGCTGGAAAACGATAAAGGTAACATTTCCCACCATAATTGGCCGGCGCCAGCTATCGTTGGATGACTGTCGGATCGACTCACCTTGTTCGAATCAGGATGGGATCAGCTTTTTTACTGTACATTGCTATATATAGTTAGATAGGAGTAAGGACGATGCGATACGAATGCATTACCCTTCATGTAACTGCAGGAGGGTATCGCCTAGGAGTGGCCTGTACCGATCCTGCTGTCCTAAGTTGGATTGGACTGGAGATTCAACGAGACCGTCCCTTCTGCTCCCTGTCAGCTGAAGCCCAGCTTTCGTGTACCTTCGACATAGTTGACTACAAACCTCTGGAGGTTGGCTGGTGGCTTGTAAAGAGGCTCTGCGAAGAAGGCTGGGAGCCATTCGGCGCTGTGGGATGGGAAGAGTCATGGGGACTGGAATTCATAAGCCTCCGTAAGTCTATCCCTTAGTTTTTGTGAAATGGGGTATAAAAGAGTAGAGGCCCGGCTAACGACCGGGCCTCATACAATGGGAAGAGGAGTAGGGATTAATGATGCACAAAGTATACTTATGTCTACCTACACTGTAAACAGGACCTTTGGGCTATTTTTAGACAAAACAGGTGGGGAAACGGCGAATTTGACGTATCAAGTCACCGGGTTCGGGAATATGACTGAATCAGACTTCGAGCCAGAGATGAACGAGCGAAAGCGGTAAAATAACGGCGACGAATGAAACGACTGTTAGCACTTTGTTGCGGAGCCTTAGCCCGTAGCCTTTATGCGGTTGCGGCTGAATCGTCAAACACGGTATCGATCCAGCTGCTTCGCCAGGGCTTGCACGATCGACCAACGAACCTGCGTTCAATCCTGCAATCCGATATCGATGCGGTCGGCAGCAATGATTACGATGCCATCCTCCTTGCCTATGGGATCTGCGGAACAGCGACTGTCGGACTGCGTGCCAGGCAAACGCCCTTGGTAATCCCGCGGGCTCATGATTGTATCACCCTCTACTTGGGGTCCATGGATAGGTATAGCTACGAGTTTACCCGTCATCCCGGCACTTATTGGTATAGTGTCGATTATCTTGAGCGGCTGGACGACGGCGCCAGCGACCAGCTCGGGGCTGCCGGTATCTCCGAACTAGTGGATCAACACGAGAAGTACGTACGAAAATACGGCAGGAAACGCGCGGATTTTCTGATCGAAGAATTCAAGAGGTGGGCACGGCATTATACGAGAGCCGTATTTATTGATACCGGTCATGGAGACCAGGCAGGGTATGAGATTCAAGCCAGGAAACGAGCCCAGCAGGAAGGGTGGCTTTTTGAGCGCGTGCAGGGTGACAAACGACTGCTTGAGATGCTTGTCAACGGCATTTGGTCAGAAGATGAGTTTCTAATTGTCCCCCCAGGCCATAGCATCCAGCAATCTTACGACACCGGGTTGATTCGCGCAGTTCCCGATCACACCCATTAATTCAGCAAGATTCTGGTCTGAATTACGAACCAAACAGCAATATCATGACGAGACATGATGGCGACATAGAAATGCAGGTGGATATTGAGCCCATAGGACGTCGAATCAACGTCTTGTCAGGTATGAACCTCTTTGAGGCTTCTAGGGAAGCTGGAATCGAATTGGTCTCCTTATGTGGTGGTATCGGCTCTTGTGATAGTTGTCGAATACAGCTCATCTCCGGCAAATTGACAGATCCCACTATTGAGGAAGAGGCCGTCTTTAGTAGCTTTGATTTGGAACAAGGCTGGCGACTCGCCTGCCAATCAGAACCGCTCGAGAACGTGAAGATCTCCATCCCTCCAGAATCGTTGACAACTCCTCAAAGATTACAGCTAGAGGGCGAGCGCGCAGATTTCACCATAGATCCGCCACTTCAGGTGATCGATTTGCAGATTAAACCTGCGGACATTCGAGATCTGCGTTCTGACACCTCCAGGGTAGTAGACGCTATCGAAAACATGGGTTTGCAGGCGGTACGCATCGAATACCCGGTTCTTAGAGAACTGCCACTGGTTCTTAGGAAAAATGATTGGGCCGCAAGAGTAACCGTTGATTCTTCTGGAGAGCTTATCGCAGTGATGCCTGTCAGTAGCAGGCCCATAGGTCTGGCTGTAGATATCGGTACCACTTCTATTGCCTCCTACCTGGTCGATCTTCAAAGTGGCTCGATTCTGGGGAAAAAGGGTGAGATGAACCCACAGATCGCCTATGGGGAGGATGTGGTAAGCCGCATACATTTCTCCAATGAACATGTAGGGGGACGCGATCGGTTGCAGAATCTGTTGGTTGGGGTGATCAATAGACTGGCAACGGAATTGTGCGAAACGGCGGGATACGGGACCGCTCAGATTGTGGACATGGTCGCCGTAGGCAATACGGCTATGCACCATCTTTTTGTTGGTTTGCCGGTAAGACAACTAGGGGAGTCGCCTTATGTACCGGTAACAAGCGATGGCCTAGTTGTCCGCGCAGGTGAACTGGGTGTGCGCATAGCTGTCGGAGCGAAGATCTACCTGCCACCGATCATCGCAGGATACGTTGGAGCCGATCACACGGCCATGCTGTTGGCGACGGGAGTCTGGCAGGCGGACAAGACGGAGATCGCTATAGATATAGGGACCAACACCGAGGTCAGTTTGAGCCACCACGGTCGGGTATTTTGCTGTTCGTGTGCCTCGGGACCGGCATTTGAGGGCGCTCATATCAATGCCGGCATGCGTGCAGCCCCAGGCGCCATAGAACGAGTCCAACTTTATGACGGCGGTTTGCGTATCCAAACGATCGGGAATGTGCCCGCAATAGGCTTGTGTGGCTCTGGGATCGTAGATGCAATCGCAGTCATGGCTAAGAGTGAGTTGATCAATCACAAGGGCGCATTTGAGCGATCTCATGAGTTTGCATCAGTCGATGCCGATGGGCGACAACAATTTGTGCTTGTACCGGGGGAGAACAGCGGAAACAGTCGTGATATCGCGGTGACAAGGAAAGATGTGGCAGAGGTTCAGTTAGCAAAGGGAGCGATTCGAACGGGCATTGAGATTCTCCTTTACGAGGCTGGAATTCAGGCTGATGAGGTGGAGAAATTCACCATCGCCGGAGCATTTGGAAGCTACATCAACGTCGCAAGCGCCATGCGGCTTGGTCTGTTTCCTGCGCTACCGTTATCCCGATTCCGACAAGTTGGTAATGCGGCCGGCATGGGCGCGTACCAGTTACTCGTTTCTAACGAGAGCCGAGAACAGGTTGATCAATTGGCGCGGAAGCTCGAATATGTCGAATTGACAACCCACCCCATGTTTTCAAGCGAATTCATCCGGCAAATGAGCTTCTAATGCGTCCGCAATAAGATAGGTTGGTTACCGGATAGAGTCGGCTTCCATCCAGATCCCGCTTCCCCATGAGCCTGAGCCTCAGAAGGCGGAGCCTCAGAAGGCTGGGCCAGGAGCATCCGATTCAAGAAAACCCGCCATCCTAGGTTCGAATAGACATCATTGGAATGGAGCAGTCCGAGTAGCAAGTTGCTACGATACGTCTCAATTGACTTGGTTGTGATATTGTTATTCGGTTATCACGATTCTTAGGCAATTTTTGATTGAGTTTCAGTCGCTATCTGCTTATACTCTAAGAAGAGCGACTGCTAGGCGGTAGTCGTCTTTGCGGATGGATATCTGCGGATCAGTTCCATGTTCCAATGTACTGGCCAGTATGATCTAGATCCTCTCGGGAAACGATGATTAATAAGAACCTCGGTCCATACGAACTAATTGGAGAGATCGGCAAAGGAGGAATGGCGACGGTCTACCGTGCTTACCAGCCAAGCATGGATCGTTTCGTGGCGATCAAGATCATCAAGCAATCAGTGTTGGATGATGAAGAAGTGCGCGAGCGTTTTCAACGCGAGGCACGTCTCATAGCCAGATTGGAACACCCGCACATCCTTCCTGTCTACGATTTTGACGGCTCCAATGAACTTCCCTATATCGTCATGCGATATCTGGAAGGAGGCACTCTCAAAGATGTCCTCAATCAGGGGAGTCTGCCATTCGACGAGATAACCTTTATCTTACTTCAAATTGGCCCGGCCCTTGATTATGCCCACCGGCAAGGCGTAGTCCATCGGGACATAAAACCGTCCAATGTCCTGATCGATCTTGAAGGAAATGCCTTGGTCATGGATTTCGGGATCGCTCGCGTGGTCGGGCAGGTAGCAGAACGGCAAGGTTTGACGGCAAAAGGGGTATCCATCGGCACACCGGATTACATGGCCCCCGAGCAGATAATGGGTTTAACTGATCTCGATCACCGGGCAGATGTTTACTCGTTGGGTGTCATGGTCTTTCAAATGACGACGGGGCAATTGCCGTTTGCTGGCGATGCCCCAATGTCTACCATGTTGATGCACCTGCGAGAACCAGTACCAAATGCATCTGAGATCAATCCGGAGCTCCCATCCACTTTGGATGATGTGCTGAAACGGGCAATGGCCAAAGAACCGGCAGATCGCTATGATTCCGCCCAGGTCCTAACGGCCGCCGTTGTCTCGGTCTTGGGTGGACTAGCCGCTACCACTCCGACCAAGCTCAAAATGGCTGCCCAAGAATCAGCATTTATCCAGCGCCGGCGCCTTTCCGGTGAAGCTTCCACTCCGGTCCGGGCGGAAACGAGGACGACACCCAGCGAGGAAAACCGATCGATAACGGCGATGTATGCCAACGCCGCAGAATTCACGGAAATAATCGACCTGATTGAGGGTCCGGAGGCCGCCCGCGAAGCCATGGTGGAGCTTAAGTCGGTCGTCGCGGAGTGCGTCGATCGGAATGGCGGGCTGGTTTTTAACCAGGGTGAACACGACATCTTGGCATTGTGGGGAGCAATTGTCGCCAGGGAAGATGATGCCGAGAGAGCCGTGCAAACCGCCCTAGAAATTCGCAAGTCTATCAACCATCGTGTCACCGGATTCCTCAGCGAAGAGGAACCCCTGCCCGTTCGGATCGGCGTTAACAGTGGGCTGGCATTACTTTCACTCGCGGAGGATACAGGTACCTTCACAGCGAGCGGAGCCACGATTAGTTTGGCGAGCCGGGTCGCGGATAATGCCGACGGCCTCGTTCTCATAACGCATGATACCTTTCGCCAGGTACAGGGCATATTTGAGATTGAGCCAGATACGCCTATACGAATGAGACAAATCGGTGGGCGGGCCTTCGTCGATACCTACCGTGTTTATGAACAGAAACCGCGGCCGTTCAGGTTAAAACCGCGGGGGATTGAGGGCGTTGAAACTCGCATGATTGGACGGCGGTCAGAACTAGAGCAGATCCAGAAAGCTTTTTTCATCGCGGTCGAGGAATCAGAGACACAGATGGTTACCGTCGTAGGTGATCCCGGTGTTGGTAAAACGAGACTTCTTTACGAATTCGCATCGTGGGCGGAGTTGAGACCCGAGATGTACTTTATATTTCGGGTGCGTTCAACGCCGGCGATGACGAACCGCCCGCTCGCTCTCTGGCGTGAGTTGCTTTCTTTTCGCTTCGAGATTTTGGACGATGATCCGCCAAAGGTAGTCCATGAGAAGATGGAAGCCGGAATACTCGATCTGATCGGCGAGGATGGGGAGATGGCCCATCTGATGGGTCACTTGGCAGGCTTCGATTTTGTAGAAGATCTGGATTTCAGCAAAGATCCGAAAGACATCGCCGACCGGGCAAGAAGGGCGGCGGTGAATTTCTTCCACCGGCTCACACAGGTCGATCCCGTCGTTCTCCAACTTGATGATATACACTATGCCGATGACGCTTCGCTGGATCTCTTGGCAGAAATCGCCATCGCTCATGAGAATCTACCCCTCTTACTCATCAGTACTGCGCGCCCCCAACTTTATGATCAACGCCCAACATGGGGAAGCGGTCGCCAAAACCATCAAAGGATCAACCTCTCACCGCTAGACAAGCGCGACGCACGAGACCTCGCATCAGAATTGCTTCAGCGTGTAGATAGCTTGCCCAGGGAGTTACGCGACCTGATTGCAGAACGCTCTGAAGGCAATCCCTATTATCTGGAAGAACTGGTTAAGATGCTTCTTGAGGATCGTGTGATCCTGAAAGTTGACGAATTGAAATGGGCTGTTGAGGATTCACGCATCGAGCGCCTCAGGGTTCCTCCGACATTGATCGGCTTGCTGCAGGCGCGTTTTGACAGCCTTCTCTATCCAGAGAAATTGACTCTTCAACGAGCAGCTGTCGCCGGCCGGGTGTTTCACGATGGAGCACTCGACGCTCTCGACGAGGCCGACGAGATCCATGTTGACGATCTGTCCCACGTATTAGAAAGTCTTAGCGAGCGAGAGTTTATTTTCCCGCGCGATACCTCAGCTTTTAGCAACAATCGCGAGTATTTGTTTGGGCAAGCTATGCTGAGGGACTTGATTCTGGAAACGCTCTTAACCAGACAGGTCAAGGTCTACAACAAGGCCATGGCCGATTGGCTGGCGGACCAGGGTGGCGAACGTGCCAGCGAGTATGACGCCCTTATCGCGGAACATTACGAAAAGGCCGGTGAACTCGGGCTGGCGGCGAAGTACTTTGAACAGGCAGGAAGATCGGCCGTCAACCGTGGTGCGCTAAGCGAGGCTATCCAGATTGAGGAGCATAGTCTCAAATTATTGGATGAAGAAGAGCACGAGACGCAGCGTTTGCGTCTGTTGCTGCACCTGAGCGGCATCCACGGTTGGTCCGGAGATTATACACGATCGTACGAACTGCTTCAGCCGGCTCTGAAACTGGCACGGAAAAGCGGTGATAGGCAGGCTGAAGCCGTTTCTTTAGGGCAACTTGGCCGGATGGCTGGAGCATGGCAGGGCGATTATGACAGGGGTCGCACATATCTAGAAAAAGCCTTGATAATAGCCCGCGAGTTGGACGAAAAAGACCTACTGATGTTCATCCTCCGCCAGCTCGGCAACCTGGCTTACCCGACTGGTAGGCACGACGAAGCAACACAATATCTTGAAAAAAGCCTCTTGTTGGCGGCCGAGATCGAGGACACTGCGGCAATGGCCAATGCGCTAAATAGTCTCGGAGAGAATGAGCGACATCGTGGTGATCCCATTGCCGCCCTGGCCTATTATCGTCAGGCGCAAGATCTTGAAGGCATAAGAGAAAACCCGAACCTCGATGCTCTGACCGCGACCAATATTGGCTATGCACTCCTTGAGCAGGAAAGGTTCCAGGAATCGAAAGAGCAGACAACTGAGGCGCTGATTAAGGCCGAGGAATTGGGTTCAAATTATCTTACTGCTGGGTGTAAACAGATCCTTGGAGGAGCCTCAACCGGATTGGGTGAAGACGAGCTGGCGCGTATCTACTTGATGGATTCCTTCGGTATGTTTCATGAAATGGGTAATCTGCCTGACCTTCTCTACAGTATTGCGGATCTGGCTCGGTTGGAACTCAGAGCGGGCAACAGATCGCAGGCTGTTGAATTACTCGGCATGGCAAGATCACAGCCTGAGGTTGATTCAGTGACAAGGCTACGGATAGAAAAAACGATTGCCGAGTTTAGCGGGGAGTTGCCGGAAGAAGAGGTTTCGGAGGCGCTCATCCATGGGAAGAGTATGGAGCTCGAAGAGGTCATTTTAGGGTACCTAGAGAAGGAGTGATCTCGAGATCATGCCCTGGAAAAGCAGCGTGAGCGGATAAGCTGCTAGATGGCCCTTCAGATACAGACTGGAAACAAGACAGATCGAAATGGCCCGTCCAATCTGGTTCGTAGAAGTTTTGAAGAAATCCTTCTTTGCTAGATATCTGTTCGCCAAAATGACCCGCGCACCTGTCTTCCGACAGGCTGCCGATCACGTGCTGTTCGAGGGGGATGACATCATCTACCTGCCAAAGGATCGCGTCATCGAGGTAGACGAACCTATCAGAGAAACTGAGGACGTCGTTCTCCCTTCAGAAGTCGTGACCCACTTCATCGAACAAGCGAAGCATCACTGGATAATGGACTTTTGCCTGTGTCGCGCCTCAGAGGATTGTCAAGATTATCCATCTGACTTTGGCTGTCTCTTCCTTGGCGAGGCTGTGCTGCAGATCAATCCAAAACTCGGCCGCCTGGTTTCGCGAGAAGAGGCGATTAAACATGTCCAACTTTGCCGAGAAGCAGGTCTTGTGCACCTGATCGGCCGGAACAAGATGGACACTATCTGGCTCGGCGCTGGACCTGGACACAGATTGCTGACCATCTGCAATTGCTGCCCATGCTGCTGCATTTGGAAAATACTTCCCGATCTCGATCCGATGATTAGCAGGAAGATCAGCCGTATGCCAGGGGTTACTGTATCCGTAGCCGATCTGTGCACGGGCTGCGAACTATGTATCGAAGATATCTGTTTCGTTCGAGCCATATCTATGGATGGCGATCGGGCGATCATTGATGCGGAGCAATGCCGGGGTTGTGGTAGGTGCGTGGAACAGTGCCCTTGCGAGGCAATCGAGATCTCCGTCGAGGACACCGCTTTTATCGGTGAGACCATCGAACGGATTTCACCATTGGTGGAGCTTTAATGTTGGAGCAACAGGTCTGATTTCCACTTATTTCTCTGGCCAAAATATCTCGAAATCCTTTCCCTCCGGTTAAATAACCAAAGCTAATCCAATTTCTCATTTTATGTCACCTCCAACAGTTGATATAATCCAATATACATGACCCATTCTGAGCAATAGATGCTATTTTCACGACTAATCAGAGGGACAGAACAGTGCTCGCCAAGGTGATGAGCTGCGCTATCGTCGGCCTGGATGCCCAGATCGTCGAAGTAGAGGTTGACATCTCCCCTGGGCAACCTTTTTTCTCCATCGTCGGACTTCCGGATGCTGCGGTGCGGGAAAGTAAAGATCGCGTTTATGCGGCTATTCGAAATAGTGGCTATACATTTCCGGCTAACAAGCGAATTACTGTTAATCTCGCACCAGCCGACCTGCGAAAGGAAGGCCCAGCCTATGATTTACCGATCGCCCTTGGAGTTCTTGCTGCTACACAACAGGTCTGGCCCGACAAGCTGGAGGATACGCTGATCGTCGGCGAATTATCCTTGGACGGCGCGGTGCGACACACGAAAGGCATTCTGTCCATGGCGGCTTTAGCCCGTGCTAGCGCTATCAAACAGGTTATTGTACCTGCGGTTGACGCTGAAGAAGCTGCCCTGATGCCCGATATCGATGTGCTTGGTGCAGACAACCTGGAACAGTTAATCGGCCATCTGACCGGCATGAATCCGATCGAGCCCTGTATTGTAGATCTGTCGGATTCGTTTAGTGAGAACTTAGATTATGCAGCTGACTTTGCCGACATCATGGGCCAGGAGCATGTCAAGCGGTCCATGGAAGTGTCTGCGGCCGGCGGGCATAATGCGATTCTCAGCGGACCCCCAGGCGCCGGCAAAACGTTGATCGCGAAGTCGATAACAGGCATCTTGCCCAGCATGACTGTTGACGAATCCCTTGAGGTCACCAAGGTCTATAGTGTCGCGAATTTACTTCCTTCCGATACGCCTCTGATTCGACACAGGCCGTTCCGATCACCACACCATACCATCAGCTATGCGGGGTTGGTCGGCGGTGGAGCTTGGCCTCGTCCCGGAGAGATATCTCTGGCACACCGCGGTGTCTTGTTCCTCGACGAGCTTCCTGAATTTGGTGAACGTATGCTGGAGGTTCTGCGACAACCTTTGGAGGGTATGCCCCGGGAGGTATCCATTTCTAGGGCTTCTGGAACGGTAACTTTTCCAGCAAATTTTATGCTTATAGCAGCTCAGAACCCGTGCCCGTGCGGCTATTATGGCGATCCTACTCATGACTGTTCGTGTTCCAACTCAATGGTTACCCGATACCAGAAAAGAATCTCCGGTCCAATGATGGATCGTATTGATATCCACATCGAGGTTCCTCGTGTGGAATATGACAAGTTGACCTCTGAGATACGTGGGGAACTTTCCGAAGTGATTCGTGCCCGGGTGGAGGCAGCGCGGGATATCCAGCTAGCACGCTTTGCCGGCACCGATCTTTTCTGCAACGCCGATATGGGTACGAGCGAAGTACGCGAATTTTGCCAGTTGGATGATACCGGTAAACAGCTGATGAGAAGTGCTATGTCCCAGCTCGGACTGAGCGCCAGGGCGTTTCATCGTGTACTTAAAGTCTCCAGGACAATCGCCGATTTAAATGGAATTGAAAATATACAGCCAGCTCACCTGGCCGAGGCTCTTCAGTACCGTCCTCGAAGCCGGTGATGGCGTTCTAGAACGTAGAACGATACATATTATGAATCTTACAAAGAAAACTTTTCAGATTACGTTGCTCTCGCTGATGTTACTCCTGGTACCTATATTCTCCGCCCTTGGCGCTTCGGATCTCGGGTCAGATAAGCAGGAGTTCCTCGATGCTGCTTATCCGGATAAACCAGCTCCCCGGCTTCAGTTTCTTCCGTATCTTCGTCGAAGCATGCAGTTGTCGCCCCCACTTCTACCTCCAATTCCGATGTCGTCGACGCCTCCTATCGATTTCGAATCCGTTCGAGACGCCCTGAATAGCCAAGGCCTTTACCTGGCATTAAACAAGATCGGTTTTCATGTCGGATACGGGGGAAACCTGACGGGTATAGGAGATTGGATGGCTGACCTGGATGCAGCCGGCGTTCCCATTTTTCTAAAAAGCGCCGACGTCGCCGGACCACTTTATGAAGCCCAACTCTTGGCCCAGGCTAGCGGTGTGCCTCATACGCTAGTCTTTCGCCTGTCTACGGCCGGACAAAACGATGGCTACGATTACGACGTGCCGAATTATGACTTACCTCCCGCCCAAGCGGCAGCCATTCACTGGCAACACCACATCGCAAAGTTCCCCCCGGAACTCGATCCGAGTCTAGTTTGGATCGAGACTATCAACGAAGTCTATAGAGAGAGGTCGGAGTGGTTAGCTGAATTCGCGACGGCGACAGCCCAATTGGCGCTGGCCGATGGGTACCGGTGGGCCGCCTTCGGCTGGTCCTCAGGAACACCAGAGCCCTATCATTGGGAGTCACAAGCCATGTTGGATTTTCTCAGCCTGGTTGCCCAGCATCCGGATAGGTTAGCCATTGCCCTCCATGAGTATAGTTATTCAGTAGCTGATATCGGAGCAGGGTATCCGCATCTGTTAGGTCGATTCCAGGCGCTATTCCAGGCTTGCGATCAGCACGGAATATCTCGTCCGACCGTTCTGATAACTGAATGGGGCTGGGAATTTAGGAACGTTCCGGATCCTGGAACAGCTATGATCGATATCCAATGGGCGGCCTGGCTCTACGCCGCCTACCCTCAGATACGCGGTGCGGCAATATGGTACCTCGGCGATGGATATGGCGACATCGATGATCAGGTTCAGCGGCTAATCGCACCACTCCGTGACTACAGCCTGAGTCATTATTTCGCTTACTATCCCGGGGTAGGAAAAATTGATCCATCGATATTTGATCCATCGTCAGGCGATGATGGCGAGGATCCCACCTATATTTATCCGGTGCTAGACAAAAACGAACTCGGCCGTAGGAGTCGAACAGCTCGTCGATCGTATTCGACTGGAAGAGTGGCGGTTCACTGATTATTGA
>JBARZW010000016.1:0-2532 GCA_049650305.1 Promineifilaceae bacterium (SeqCode) | reverse complement strand
TATCGTTGGTGCCAGGCGACGTCGATGCCATAGTTTTTTGGACCCGGAATCCAAGGCCTCTAATGTCCAATTTGGAGGATCTGGACCAGCGAGGATTTAGATATTTCTTTCAATTCACAGTTTTGGGGTACCCTCGCTTACTGGATCGATACGGTCCGCGTCTAGGGGAATCTATCGCTACTTTCATTGAATTATCAAATCGCGTCGGCGTCGATCGCGTAATCTGGCGATACGATCCTATTGTGCTAACATCGCACACCGACATCTCCTTTCATCTGGAGAATTTCGAGCGGATTGCAGTGGCGCTCAGGGGATACACGAACCGCTGTGTCATCAGCATGGTGGATATCTATCGGAAAAGCAGGAAACGACTCAGGCAGCTTGAGGAACGTGGAGCCTCGGTTATCAGCGGTAACTCGTTATCCGGGGATCAACTGGAATCGTTGATGGTAGGTATCAATAGCCGCGGGATGAAAAACGGAATGATAGTCTCCAGCTGTGCCGATCGCCTTGATTTGGAATCCTTCGGTATTTGCCCTGGCAAATGCATCGACGATGAGTATCTGAATGAGATATTCAATATTAACGCTCCGTCAAGAAAAGATCCGGGTCAAAGAGAAACCTGCGCCTGTGTGGTGAGCAAAGACATTGGAATGTATGATAGTTGTCTTTTCGGTTGCCAATACTGCTATGCTACGAATAGCGTTGAACGGGCGAGGGATAATTTCATGGGCCACGATCCCACTTCACCATCATTACTCGGAAGATATGAAGCGGATCAACCGTTGCAGAAGGCGATCCGGGAAGGAGAAATCGTATGGTCGCAAAAAAAGCCTCGCCAAAAGTGACCCGGATCGCCTGGGGAAGCATAGCTATCGAGGGGATGAAGGATCTATTCAAAGATGCCAAGCTTTTTCCTGGAGGAGCCCGCGAATGGGACTGGAGAGAGACTGGAACACGACATACACCTGGCATTCAACCTTCCGACGTAGCAGAGTTGGTGGAGAGGGGGGCCGGGACGGTCATTTTGTCGAGGGGGATGGACGGATTGCTTCAAGTGATGCCCGAAACCTTGACCTACCTAGAAGAAAACAATGTAGCCGTACACATTCTGACGACGAATGAGGCGGTCAGTCTCTATAACCGAATGGCGGATCGTGAGCCGGTTGGCGCCCTTATTCATTCGACATGTTGAACAAAGAGTGTATCGATGAGGCTTTGCTAAATGGATCCAGCTCTCATTGCACCTGGATCAGATTGAGCAGGCTTTGCTTTTTCACTTACCGCGCCCAATTAGCTATTTAGCTGGCTGGTCCTACTGTGTAATATGCCCGCACGATCTCTATGGGCATTTGACGGGGTGGCATAATATTGGCCTTGAAGAATCTGGCAACTCTTGGCAGTATCCCGCTGGGCATTGATCGATCGATGCGATCAAAATCATGAACTGTTTTCTGAGACCTAGATCGACTCCAACTCCCCCTTTAAGGTGCGATGTACAGTTCAACGTAATTGAGATCGATGGCCGCAGGAGCATCGTAGCTTTCAGCCCAGAAACCTATCTCCGTACTTGCCAGCGGTAAGGCGCCTGTCCAGAGCAATTCTCGGTTCATCCGCACCGATACCAGCTTCGAATCCATGATATCTACCCAGATCTCGTTGCTTGCTGTCCCACCAGCAACATGGGGCCAGGTCTGCCATGGGAGTATATGCTCCGTCTCATCGAAGCGTTGTCCATCGAGTTCAGGAGCATTGTGCTGCGCCAGATGTTCCATGATCGTTACATAGCCGAGAGGAGACACGCCGACGATTATTGAACTCTGTGTATCTCCAATCTTCAATCCATATCCAATATCGGAATTCCCCGAGCTCAAGGCTGCACTAAAACGCACAGAAAATTCATCGCTCGAAGGCCTTTGAACCAGTTGTTCCTGGAATTCATCGACAACGGCGACCTGCCGATTAAGCTCAACGCGGTAGGCCAATTGGCCTAGGGGCTTCGGATCGAAAGCTCCTGCAGATATCAGTCCGATGGCAAGGAGCGTAATCACTAAGACCGACAGGGCAACGCCAATTAGGAGTCTTTGCGAGGATCTGTTTGATTTTTCATCCGGTGTCATGGGAGTAGTAGTCTAGTTGAGTTCAAGAGGGGCGACAACAGGGAGAGAGGCCTCGATCGTCGTTTTCTGCGGTTACGCTCCTCTGTGACGGTTTGACAGGGAGACGATCGTTGGCAATACTGTTGCCCATGGAAGAAGATTTACTGCTGACCATCAAGGATGGATTGGCCATCATTACTATTAACCGGCCGCGGTCCAGAAACGCCCTGGACGAAGTTACTCAAGAGAAATTCGCCAGAGTGATCGAATCGTTGTTTGAAATAGAAACTCTTCGCGTAGTCATCATTACCGCCTCAGGTAATTCTACTTTCGTGAGTGGCGGTGATCTTAAGGAACTGTTAAATGACCCGGATCCGGCGGCCGGTATGCGGTTGAACAGGGTAATGGGACATGCACTCGACAGGCTAACGCA
>JBARZW010000015.1:0-14296 GCA_049650305.1 Promineifilaceae bacterium (SeqCode) | reverse complement strand
CCCGTCCGTTCGCGGTTCGATGACCTGGTCAGGCGGGGCGAATCGGTAACCGATCGCTGGATCCAACGAGGCCAGATCGAAGAATCGCACAGCCGCAGGCTGGTTCTCACGGCAACCCAAGATACCTTCGATGCCTCTATGGAGCAGTTAGGCCAGGCTCCCGAGCTTCAGAATTTGGTGAAGGCCCAGAGCGCCGGGCTCAGTCGAGAGGTGCTCGACGTGGTTCGGTCGAGAACCGTATCCGGGGATTTGGTAGCAGAGGGATTTGTTCGACGGGTTCTGGGAAGGGTACCTCGTCAGGAATTACCGGGTCCGGCCGAAACCTTGGACGCCAGCAAAGCGGCACCTCGAGAGCAACAGGATTGAGCTAAATAGTCTGATAGAGATTAACGGATTGATATGACTATGTCAGAAGAAAGCCTCAGCGGACAATATGCTGGATTCATCAGCCGGCTTATCGCCTTCGGCATAGATTTCGCCATCGTCACTATCATCCTCTTGGTCATGACCTGGCTCGTAAACGCTGTGCTTACTCTGTTCAATCTCGACCAGATCACAGGCATGGAAACAATGCAAAAGATAGCTTGGTCTGGGGTGATCGCCTTGTTATTTAGCGCGGCCTACTTCATTTTCTTTTGGACCCTTGCCGGTCAGACACCGGGCAAAACGCTCATGGGTCTACGGATAGTCACAACAGACGGCCAACCCCTCTCCGTCGGCCGGTCTGTGCGCCGCTTTCTCGGCTACATCGTCTCTATTTCTGCCATGTGGATCGGCTTCTTGTGGATCCTGCTAGATAACCGCCGCCAGGGCTGGCACGACAAGATAGCCGGCACCTTTGTCATATACGCCTGGGATGCTCGGGCCGGTAGTTACTTGGCCGATTGGTACCAACGGAAGCAGGAAGAGCGACGGCAATCTGGACAAGAATCGTAAAAGTATCTCGGCGTTGCACCACCAATGCCCAATTAGTGGTATAAATTTATGGAAGAAATCAGCCGTGAAGAACTGAAAGCCAAAATCGAACGGGGGGACGATTTCAAACTGGTGATGACCCTGGCGGAATGGGCCTATATGATGAGTCATATTCCCGGTTCGATTAATATTAATAATATCGAGCAGGGCGAGAAACTCCTGGACGTCGATGATGAGATCGTCGTCTATTGTTCCGATATCCAGTGCGTTGCCAGCCGGGCCGCCTACCATTACCTTGTTCAGCACGGCTATGAGAACGTCCGCCGCTATTCTGGTGGCTTATCTGATTGGGAAGAGGCTGGCTATCCCCTCGAGGGAAACGCCCATAGATAGCAGAGGCCTCCCCTCTTTATAATCTGGCTCCCCCAACTAATCTGCTAATTACTACCCGTCGCCACCCTTCAGGACGGATTCGGCGACCGAAGGCTGCCCGTTTTTCCCAGATTGTTCTTCGGCGGTACCGGTCTCTCCGGCAATATACTCCGCGACCATCCGCCGGGCCTTATCGTCGGTGAATTGTTGCGGCGGGGACTTCATAAAATAGGAAGAGGGAGCGATCAGGGGGCCGCCAATTCCTCTATCCAGAGCCAGCTTGGCGCAGCGAACGGCGTCGATCATGACCCCGGCCGAATTCGGCGAATCCCACACTTCCAGTTTCAACTCAAGCTGTAAGGGCACATTACCAAAAGCGCGCCCCTCCATACGGATGTGACACCATTTGCGGTCTGTCAACCAGGGCACATAGTCACTGGGGCCAACGTGGACGTTTTCGTCTCCCAAGTCATAGGGCAGCTGGCTGGTCACGGCGTTGGTCTTGGAGATCTTCTTAGACTCCAGCCTCTCGCGCTCCAACATGTTGTAGAAGTCCATATTGCCGCCAAAATTCAACTGGTAAGTACGATCAAGGTGGATGCCACGATCTTTGAATAGGTTGGTCAAAACACGGTGGGTGATGGTCGCCCCGAGCTGGCTTTTAATGTCATCGCCTACAATCGGCAGATTCCGTTCTATAAATCGTTTGCTCCAATAATCGGAGCTGGAGATAAATACCGGGATGCCGTTTACAAAGGCGCAACCTGCCTCGAGGATCTGCTCCACATACCATTTGGTCGCCATCTCAGAGCCGACGGGCATGAAGTTAACGACGACGTCCGTCCTGGTGTCCTTCAAGATCTTGACGATATTGTCCGTAGGTCCTGGCGCCTTTTCAACGACTTTTTTGAGGTATTTACCCAAGCCGTCATGGGTCATTCCCCGTTGTACGGGGACGTTAAGGCGCGGAACGTCTGCAAATTTCGTTGTGTTATTGGGATGAGCCCAGATGGCCTCACTCAAATCCTTGCCCACCTTCGACGAAACGACGTCGAAAGCAGCCGAAAATTCAATATCCCGCACGTGATAACCACCCACGGTTGCGTGCATCAATCCAGGGATTTCGGCGTCATCGGCCGCGTCCTTGTAATATTCAACGCCTTGAACTAGCGATGAGGCGCAGTTACCAACGCCGATGATGGCTACCCGAACTTTATCTCTCTTCTTTGCCATATCCTTCTTTCTCTACCTACTATATCAGGAGGGAAATTCCCTCAGCCGTCAAGTCGACACTAACTTTAGATCGACGCTCGTGTCATGCCGGTTGTCCGCCTCTACCTCGATCTATCTGGTGAACTGCCCTTTGATCGATGCAAACGTGGACTGCTCATCCAGTAGAGCAGCTACAGGCAGCCAAGCGGGTCATATTACCATAGTGTCGACGGTTCACCAACTAGATTATACCCTCCTTCTTCTGGAAGGTATTTTCTTCGAACGAACGCCCCTAACTGGACAAAGTCTATACCGGCTCTCCGGCAATCTCCTCGATAAATTGCCTCAACGACAAGTAGTGCGATCCCTTCCAATAGATCTGATCGCAATCCTGGCAAATATGAAACTCGTGGTAATACTTCTTGGTAAGGGGTTCGAGACGGTCCTCGATCTCGTGTTTGGCGACTTTTCTTAGCCTTCCATTGCAGCGAAGACAGCGGTGCCAGGGAGCAACAATGCTTTTCAAGCTGAAGCGTTTTAATACCTCCTTGATCTGTTCTTTTGGTTCCTTGGAGCGCAGCCAATAGCCATGAACGATGGTTTTCCGCATGAGAAGCCGGACGTCCCGGGTCAGGAGAACGCGCTCTTCATCAAAGGCGATTTGGGCTAACTCCTCATCTTGGATATCGTTCTGGTAAAGGGCGTCAAAACCGAGAAGACGCAGATAAGTAGTCAATTGACCGAGGTGCCCGTCAAGTACAAACCTGGGAGGATTTGGTAGCTCGGGACGAAGCTGTCGAGAGATCTCTAGGTCGATTGCCCGCTCAGGTGGGTAGACATCAATCCGATCCCCCTCCCCAACCAGGTGGGAAAAGCTGGCGGGTGCTCCATCGACCAGAATAAGATCGACCTCGGTGTGCGGTACGCCGAGGGCCTCGATTGGATGCTTTACGGCGACCGGGCCATTCAGCCTGTAGGCGATTACCGTCCGGCGCCGATCTATAGCTAGTAGATCATTTAACTCGGCGTAAAAACGAAAAAAGGCTCGTGTCATTTCCTGATTTAATACGGATACACCACAACTGAAGGAAATTAGGTGAAAATCCGAGATCTTCTGGGCATTTACGCAGCGTGAGCGTCAGGCAATGTTCTTTCGTATGATAGCACAATTGATATTTCCGCTGCTTCCTGGCGGCCTTCTTCACCACAACCGCCATCTCCACCGGGGCATCAAGGCACATTGGCTGGCTCCTTCCAAGAGCAGCCGATGTGGTTTTGATGCACCATTATGGGCCTTATGGTTAACCCCACCTGTGAAGCTTTGATCCGCTGGTGGTCCTTGTTATATTACCCACCTATGATAAGTCAGCTTTCAATTAGATCGGCGCGAGGTCGTTGGCTCCTGCTAATATTCATTGTTCTGACCCTTGCTCCGGCTGGCAGGTCGACCGCTGGCGCCCAGGCCGATCCGGCCTCAGAGATGCTTCAGATCATAAACGATTACCGGGCCTCCCTTGGTTTGCCCCCTTTCCAGTACAACGGCGCGCTGGCCGCAGCCGCCCAGAGACACGCCAACTGGATGGCAGCCAATGTTATCTATAGCCATACCGGTGAAGGAGGATCTACACCGCTGTCGAGAGCGACGGCCGCGGGCTACGTCGGCAACGTGGTGGAAAACATCGTTGGGGGCACCAGCCTGTCACCAAACCAGGGGCTTATATGGTGGCAAAATAGCCCCATCCATCTGAATGCCCTGATTTCGACCCGGTACTATGAAGCCGGCACCGGTTTCGCCACCAACGGAACCCAGAACATGTATGTCCTCGTCGTCGGGAGGCAGAGCGGAGGGAGTCCTCCCTCTTCGAACAGCTCGTCTGACACCGCTACACAACCCCTGATTGTAATCCCAATCGAATTGGCCGAGCCCAGAGAAGACGGTTCTATTGTGCATGAGATACAACAGGGGCAGGCCATGTGGACAATCGCGGCTTACTATGACGTGAAGCTGGATTATCTTTACCTGATCAACAATTTTTCGGTTGATGACATCTTGCATCCTGGAGACGAGGTAGCGGTTCGCCTGGCAGACGGCCAATCTCCACCGCCATCGCCAACGCCGCCTTACAGCCATATCGTGCGAGAGGGAGATTCAGCCTGGGCGATTGCCGGGCGGTTCGGGATCACCGTGGACGATTTCTTCTGGCTCAACGGCCTGGATCCCGGCACCACCCTCCAACCTGGGGATGAGGTAATTATCCGTCTTGCGGAGGGTCAGGCTCCCCCTCCAACACCTACCCCCAGGACCACCCATATCGTGCAGGGAGGCGATTCAGCCTGGACCATAGCGGCCATCTACAACCTGACGGTCGAACAGCTGCTGGCAATAAACGATCTGTCTTCAGATACGGTGTTGCGCCCTGGCGATGAGCTGACCATACGCCAACCAACGGCTACACCTCCTCCCCGGGCTACCAATTCCACGCCGCCGGCTCCTAATAATACACCGGCCCCGGAATCTATTGCTGAGGCTGTCGTCGAAAACAACCCCGCGCCCTCCCCGATCGCCGTAGTAGATGAAATTCTTGAGGAGACACCTCCTCAACCAGCACCATCCCCTACATTAACCTCATATAGCGGAAGCCAGAACGCTGGAGAAAGCGGCGTCAACTGGCTGCTTATGTTTGCCGTTGGATTGGCTATAGCGGGAGCTGCCGCCTTGATCATTGCCCGCCGGCAGCGATAATGATTGCGACCTCTAACTTGTAGCTTCAATTGTAGGTGTGATTACTTTGACAAGGTTGCCTTCGCAGTTATGATCAGAGACGCTATCGGAGCATATTCGGAATAACTTTCAACCCTACATATTCTGTTTGACAGAAATTTTAGATTACCTGAGGAGCTGTAAGACAAGATTCACTATTTTCATGGCTATTTCCAACAACAATTCTTGGGAGATCCCTTTCCACCACGCGGAAGTATTGAAGACCGATACTGCCGTAGCGAATAATTGATCCTGTTTGCCGTTTGCTAACGGAGGAGATAGAGACCGTGCTTGGAACAACGTTTAGATTACACAACAAGCGACTTAATAACAGTTGGATACTTGTGATTCTTGCTCTTGTAATTTTATTGGCAGCCTGTAATGGCGAAAGCGAAACGCCAACCCCACCCGATTCCCCCACTCAGACTCAACCGGAAGATACAGGAGCAGAACAGAGCGCGGTTCCTCAGACGGCCGAATTGCCGAAGCCGGGTGTTCCGGTTCGAGATGGTACCCTGCGTGTCGCCATGCAGCCCATGGCTAATCTTGATCCGGCCTTCATCTCTTCAGATAGTGAAGTACTGATAGCCAACGCCGTCTATGATTACTTGGTGGACATCGACCCCAAGTCAAACATTGTCCCACGACTGGCGACGGCCATGGACGTGAGTGAAGATGGCCTTACCTACACCTTTATCCTGGCAGAAGGGGTGACCTGGCATGACGGCGACCCTCTGAAAGCGGAGGATGTTGTGTGGACCTTCGAGCGGCTTCGTGATCCCGCCGTAGGATCGGGCGCAGCCGACGTTTTCACCGAGATCGCCGATATTCAAGTAACCTACGACTTAGAGGTCACCTTTACCCTGTCGGAAACAAATCCCTTTTTCCTTAATGATCTGAGCGACAATCGCGCCCTTATCATCAAACAAGGAACAGAGGACCCTACTGATTTCAATGGCACCGGTCCTTTCGTCGTGTCAAGCTATAGCCCCGAGGATAGGATCGTCCTCAAGGCGAATGAGGCTTATTTCATCAAGGACCAGCCCAAGTTAGCCGGCGTTGAGGTCATATTCTTCAATGACGAAACGGCGTCCGTGGATGCTCTGCGGGGTGGACAGCTCGACCTTGTCATGCGCATGTCCACATCGTTATTCGAGAGCCTGCAAGACGAGCCCGATATCGTCACCATGGACATCCCAACCAACGGCTTCGATCTGGTTCGTTTCCGCGCCGACCAACCTCCTGGCGATGATCCCCGCGTTATCGAGGCCCTGAAGTTGGCAACGGATCGCGAAGCAGCGTTTCAGCTTGTTCAACAGGGGTATGGCTCTGTCGGTAACGACTCCCCTATTAGCCCCCTAAATGCAAGCTATTTCGCCCCAGACATTCATCCACCGGCCCGAGATGTCGAAGCAGCCAGGGCTCTCCTGGCCGAGGCCGGGTATGAAGATGGACTGGACATCGTGTTGAATGTGCCCGATACAGGCGGCCGGCCAGATCTGGCGGCCGTGCTGAAGGCCCAGTGGGCCGAGGCCGGCATCGATGTCAACATCGAAACCATGCCGGAGAGTGTTTACTACAGCGAAGCGCCCGGGAATTGGCTGGATGCCACGCTGGGCATCACCGGTTGGGGACACCGGCCGCACCCGCAAGTCTATCTCGACCTCATGCTTGTCTGTGAGGCACAGTGGAATGAATCCCGTTTCTGCGACGAAGAATTCGACGAACTGGTTACCGTGGCCGGATCGACGATGAACGAGGCAGAGCGGATTGAGGCCTACCGGCGGATTCAGGAGATCCTTGCCAGACGCGGGCCGATCATCATCCCCTACCATTTCTCGCAACTCGCGGCTATCAGCGATGCATTCCAAGGATTTGAACTGAAGGCATTCGCAGGTCGAACCGACTTCCGCGACATATCACTCTCCGAGTGATTCTGTCTCAAAGGAAAATAGGGAACCTCCCGGAGATTCGTTTAAACGCTCCGGGAGGTTTTTTGTGAGACGTGCCAGCGACTACTATCTCTGATCCACCGCCAGGCGGGCAACTCTCCCCAAGGAGAGGTGGGCGCGGGCTGCGAATTATCAAGCTCCTCTATCGCCGGCCGGCTTCGGCAATTGGCACGACGATAGTGCTCATCTTTCTGCTCCTGGCCCTGATCGGTCCCCTTATCGCCCCTTATGGGGAAAACGAGCAGATCGCCGCCGACGCTCGCCAGGCTCCCTCGACCACCCACCTCTTCGGAACCGATCGTCTTGGCCGTGATGTGTTTAGCCGGGTTGTTCTAGGCACCCGGGATATATTTGCCTTAGCCGGTCTGGGCACGCTTCTGGCAGTCATAAGCGGCACAATCTTTGGCCTGATAAGCGGGTATCTTGGCGGTCTGTTCGACGAGGGGGTGATGCGTTTCTTCGACAGCTTGCTTGCCATTCCGGCGCTGTTGCTGGCTCTACTGCTGATCGGCACCGTTGGCTCATCCCGGAACAGCGTTCTTATCGTCATCGTAATCGTCTATACGCCGATTGTGGCCCGCGTAGTGCGCAGCGTCGTCTTACCGGTAAAGTCAGTAGGCTATGTTGAGGCGGCCCGCACCCAGGGCGAATCCATGGGATATATCTTGTTTCGCGAGATCTTGCCCTCGGTCTCACCTGCTCTAACTGTAGAGGCAGCCCTGCGATTCTCATACGCGATTTTCTTAGTCGCATCTCTGGGATTCCTGGGTGTGGGCGCCCAGCCGCCGACGCCAGATTGGGGTCTGATGGTAAACGAAGCCCGCCATAACGTTAGCCAGACACCTTGGGCTATGTACTTCCCGGCCGGGGCCATTGCTTTGCTCGTAATTGGGGTGAACCTGATGGCCGACGGTCTGAAACGGGTGCTGCAGGAGCAGGGTGATTAGGATGAGCATCATGAGGTTTTCATGCGGGGATTGCCCAAGCAGTGCTTGGGAGGGATTTCGGAGATTAGCTTTAAGACCTCTCGCCTCATGCAAAACGGTTCTGGGCCAATGTCTAGTCTAGAAAGTAATACTGTCCTAAGCATTGAGGACCTTACGATCGCCTACAGGCATGATGATTCCTGGATCGAGGCCGTCCGCGATTTCTCGCTTTCTATTGAGGTAGGACAGACCTACGGGCTAGTCGGAGAGAGTGGGTCTGGCAAGACAACCATCGCCCTGGCAATTATGCGTTACCTAAGCGCCGCTGGTCAGATTCGGAACGGCAAGATTGAATTCGCAGGACAGGACTTGCTGGCCCTGGATGATTCGGCCTTGGAAAACATCTGGGGAAGACGACTCACCCTGGTGCCCCAAGATCCGCTGTCATCCCTCAATCCCTCGATCCCAATCGGAGAACAACTGGCCGAGCCTCTACGCCATCACCTGGGCCAGAATCGGGCCGAGGCCCATGAGAGTGCTCTGACATTATTAACCGCGGTTCGGGTTCCCGATCCTGATCGCGTGTTCAATAGCTACCCCCACCAGATAAGTGGAGGCATGCAGCAGCGGGTTCTGATCGCCATGGCTTTCAGCACTGAACCGGAGCTTCTGGTCCTTGACGAGCCCACGACTGCCTTGGACGTAACCACGCAGGCGGTCATCCTCGATCTCTTCCGAGATCTTATCCACCAGCATGAGACGGCCGCGCTCTATGTCACCCACAATCTGGGCGTCATCGCCCGAATTTGCGACCGGGTGGCGGTTCTTTACGCCAGTGAGCTCGTAGAGGACGCATCCATTCGTGACCTCTTCCGGCGCCCCCTGCACCCCTATACCCAGGGTCTATTGGACAGCATACCCAAGCCGGGCGACAACAAAAATACGACCCAATTGCAGGCCATTCGGGGTCAGATCCCGTCGCTGGCTGATAGACCGGAAGGCTGCGTGTTCGCCCCACGCTGTGCGGTGGCGATCGAGATCTGCCACCAGGAACGGCCGCCGCTGGATTTCGTAAACGACGCCATTGTCGTCGGCAACAGTATCGCCGATTCTCGCCGTGTACGTTGTCACCGGTGGCCCGAGATACTATCTGGGGAAGTTAGCCCCCGTGAGCCTAGACCAGAACGCTCGGTTGCAAGCGCCAGGCCAAAGGCGCCGGACCAGGTTCCGGTGTTGGACGTGGAGGATCTCAGAGTAAGCTTCGATCTGAGGCGGTCGCTGTCCCAGGTGCTAGCCCGTACGCCAGCCGAACAAGTCAAGGCCGTTGGCGGTATTACCATCTCCATCCCTAAAGCAAAGACCCTTGGCCTGGTCGGAGAGAGTGGCAGCGGAAAGACCAGCTTGGCCCGGGCCGTGATAGGCCTGGAGGCATCCAAAGCCGACAAAATGCGGTCGCTGGACTTTGACCTACCATCTGGCCTGTCCGGTCGCACCAGGGATATGATGCGCCAGTTGCAGATAGTGTTCCAAAATCCGGAAGAGGCCTTGAATCCATACCGCACCGTCGGTGCCACCTTGCGCCGGCCGCTTCTGACGCTAAGAAAGATGTCACGGAAAGAAGCGGACGAAGAGGTTCTCCGTCTATTGGACAGCGTCCGGCTTCCGGCCGGCTATGCCCAGCGGCGTCCTGACCAATTGAGTGGGGGCGAGAAACAACGGGTGGCCATCGCCCGGGCCTTTGCCGCCAGCCCCGATTTGCTGATCGCCGACGAGCCGGTATCGGCCCTGGACGTTTCAGTCCAGGCCTCCATTCTAAACCTTCTTGGCGAGCTCCAGGAAAGACACGGTATCGGCAACTTGTTTATATCCCATGATCTGGCAGTAGTTGGCTACCTAGCCGACGAAATCGCGGTTATCTATGCCGGCTATCTGATGGAGCTAACCAAGTCAGAAGAATTGTACAATCCGCCCCACCATCCATATACCGAAGCGCTCCTGTCTGCGATTCCACAGATCGATCCCGAAGTTGCCCAGGAGCCTATTTACCTCGAAGGAGAAGTCCCAGACCAGGTCAATGTACCCGGCGGATGCCCTTTTCATCCGCGGTGCCCGCGTTATCGCCAGATGAAGGACCGCTTAGGCGATCTTTGCCCAACCCGGCAGCCGCCTTGGCAGGAGACTCAGACAGGTAAGCGGATTTTCTGCCATATCCCAACCAGCGAACTCAAAATGATCCAGGAATCCTCATGATTAGTCACCACCAATATCCTTCGCCCAAGCTCAGTCCTCTGAGCCCGTCTTTCGTCCTCTGTCGTTCGTCCTTTCATCGTCGTTCGTCATTCGTCATTCGTCAAGCCATCCCATGATCCGTTTCGTCTCCCGCCGGTTCGGTTTTCTTCTGCTGACGCTGCTAATAACGTCACTACTTATCTTCGTCATCACCCAATTCCTGCCTGGCGACGTATGTCGTATCATTATGGGACGGGAAGCGGCCGAAAGCGCCCTTGAGAATTGCCGAGAAGAGCGCGGGCTCAACGATCCGGCCGCCATCCAATATGTACGCTGGCTCGCCAATTTCGTACAGGGCGATTGGGGCGAGTCTTTCACCACCCAAACCGAGATCCGGCCTGTGGTCGTGGAACGTCTGCGTAATTCGATGCGCCTTGGCGCTGTGACGCTTTTGCTCGCCGTGCCCCTGGCCATCGGGCTGGGCGTGATTGCCGGGCTAAACCGGGATAAATTTGTCGACAACGCCATCAGCATCGGATCCCTATCCTTCGTCGGCCTGCCAGAGTTCGTAACCGGATTGGTGCTAATTCAGCTATTCGCCTTTACGATCAACGATTGGCTGGACGATGCTTTCGGTGTCCGGCCGTTCTTGGCCAATTCGTCCATACAACCGGACGCGACCTTCGGGGAAGCACTCCCCGCCCTCATACTGCCGGCGATTACGGCTACGCTGGTGTTGCTGGCTTATGTAGCCCGCCACACCCGGGCCGGCGTCGTAGAGGAGCTCAAGCAACCCTATGTGCGCACGGCCGTCCTGAAAGGGTTGCCCAGGCGGGTAGTTGTGTCGAAGCATGTCCTGCGAAACGCGCTGTTGCCGGCTATTACGGTGATCGCCATCAGCATCGGCTGGCTCATCAGCGGCTTGATCGTCATCGAGAACGTCTTCAATTATCCAGGCCTCGGCCGTCTGATGGTCTTCGCCATCGACCGGCGCGACATCCCCACCCTCCAAGCCATAACCATGGTCACGGTGCTGGTCTTCGCCTTAGCAAATATGACCGCCGACCTCCTTTACGCCTGGCTCAATCCCCGGATCAGACTGGGATAAAAAAGTGTGAGATCCGAGTTCGTATGATCAGACTGGTGTCCTGTTAGCTTTGTCATCTCAAATAGGTGACTTGTAACACTAACAACTCCCCACTTTTTACAATAATGTTATGGTGGTCACTGGGTCGCAATCTGAGCCACTTTCGTACATATTCAGATGCGGCTGTCTGGAATTTTCGAGGGGTCGTGGCATTCACTACAACGACTCCGAATCAACTATTACTGATCGCGAATAATGCGACTGATTGTTTGACAAATTGGCTAATAATTTGTCCAGGGAGAAAGCGATGGTAAGTCTTAAAGAGCTTGAACTAACCGACGCCTTCGTCGAGCTGGTGCGCCGGGCAGCAACGGAATTACCGGCCGACATGGAGCTGGCGCTGAGCGATGCCCAGCATCGCGAAGAGCCGGGCTCAGCCGCGGAGGGGGCCCTCGATGCCATCCTTCTAAACGTCAAGATGGCCCGCGAGCATTCGACGCCGATCTGCCAGGATACGGGTACACCCATCTTCGAGATCCACTATCCCCTTGGCGTCTCCACCCGCCTGATGGCGGAGCAGATTCGCCATGCGGTAGCAATAGCCACCGATCATTCCTATCTACGCCCAAACGCCGTGGACAGCTTAACCGGCAAAAACAGCGGCGATAACACGGGCGAAGATTTCCCGACGATGCATTTCCACGAGTGGGGAAATGACAGCATTCATGTCGAGCTCCTCCTTAAGGGCGGCGGTTGCGAAAACGTTTCCGCCCAATATAAGTTACCTGACGCTCGTTTGAAGGCGGGGCGCGATCTGGACGGCGTTCGCCGCGTTGTTCTGGACGCCGTGCAAAAGGCCCAGGGCATGGGCTGTGCACCCAGCGTGTTGGGTGTGGCTGTCGGCGGAGACCGGGGATCATCGTATGCGAAGTCGAAGCAATTGCTGCTTAGGAAGCTTGACGACGAAAATCCCGATGAACAATTGGCCGCCTTGGAACAGCAACTATACGAAGAAACCAACACCCTGGGCATCGGCCCCATGGGCTTTGGCGGGAAGACGACTGTCTTGGGCGTGAAGGTAGGGACCCAGCACCGGCTGCCGGCCTCGTATTTTGTCTCCATTGCCTATATGTGCTGGGCAAACCGGCGGGCGATCATGGATGTTTCTCTAGAAAAAGGCGACATTGAGGTGACTTATGCGTAGGTTAACCATACCCGTTCCTGATGAGGACATTCGAGCCCTGCACGTGGGCGATACCGTCTTTCTCAACGGCGTCATCGTGACTGGCCGGGACGCGGCCCATAAATTCATGGTTGAGGAGTACATCCGCCAGCCGGTCTCCGAAGACCAGCGAGAGCTATATGGCGAACTGAAGGAGCTGCTAGACGGCGGCATAATCTACCACTGTGGACCAGTGGTAAAGCAACACGAGGACGGTAGTTGGTCCTTTGTAGCGGCCGGGCCGACAACGAGCATTCGCGAAGAGGTGTATGAACCTGACGTGATCGAACATTTCAACCTGAAAGGGGTCGTTGGCAAGGGGGGCATGGGCCCCCATACCCTCAAGGCCTGCCACGATCAACCGGCCGTCTACCTGCACGCCATCGGCGGGGCGGCGACGCTGATCGCCCAGTCGGTTAAAGAAGTGGTCACCGTCCATAAAATGGAGTTCGGCGTGCCCGAGGCCATGTGGGTGATACGGGTGGAGGACTTCCCGGTCGTCGTGACCATGGACAGTCATATGCAGAGCATCCACGATCAGGTTGAAGCTCAGTCTCAGGAGAAATTCAACAAGCTGATCGGCGTCTGAGCCGACAGCAGTGATTGTTTTTGAGCCGACAGCAGTGATCGGCGTTTGAACCGCTACCATTGACTACCCATTTACTGACCAGGTTTCTATCCCTGGGTAACAGTTCTAAAGAGTAAAGATGCTATCAACGCTCCCTCCTTTTGCCACTACGGCCGTCGGCAGCTTTCCCCACCTCGGTGGGCGGCGGCTGAGCCAGCGGCTTGCCAGATCCCTTGATATCCCCTCATGGCCCCAGCTATCCAGGCGGTCGTTCCGGGAAAATATGTACATCCAGTTCAGTGCCCGCTTGCCGGCCGTCATGGTCAATGACGAGACCGAGAAGATCATCTTCGACACGACCGGCGATCTCAGCGGGCCTCTTGAGATATTCTACACCCACTATCTGGCTGAAGATCTGGATGCCTTTGGCCTCGCACCGCAATACGCGGCCGGATTCTATGACATGTTGGATGCCCTTAAGGATACACCTGGGGAGTGGGTGAAAGGCCAGGTTACCGGACCTATCAGCGTTGGCCTGACCGTCACCGACCAGGATCTACGGGCCAGCCTGTACAACGATCTTCTTGCCGACACCTTGGTTAAGAACGCGGCCATGAACGCTCGCTGGCAGATCCGGAAGCTAAAAGAGCGCCGGCCGAATGTGATTATTTCGGTGGATGAACCCTACATGGCTGCGTTCGGCTCGGCCTTTATCAGCCTTGGTCGCGATCAGGTCATCACCATGCTGGACGAGGTGTTTGAGGCCATTCACCTGGAGGGAGCCTTGGCCAGCGTCCATTGCTGTGCCAATACCGACTGGTCGGTGCTGCTGGCCACGACAGTGGATATTCTGAACCTGGATGCCTATGGTTACGTCGAAAACCTGGCCCTCTATCCGGCCGAACTCCGGGCGTTCCTGGATCGCGGGGGCGCCGTCATGTGGGGGATCGTGCCCAACAATGAGGAGATCTTCCAGACTACTCCTGAAGCGCTGGGCGGCCGCTTGCGTGAGGGTATGCGTCTGATTGCCGGCAAAGCCCAGGCGCGGGGCG
>JBARZW010000014.1:0-3707 GCA_049650305.1 Promineifilaceae bacterium (SeqCode) | reverse complement strand
AGTAATCGACCGGGCCACCTTGTCCTCCTGGCAAAAAGTCGGGCTGGATACCGCTCCTTATGCCGAATATCTTCGATCATTCAAGGGACGTCCGAACGCGAGGTTCTGTTATCCCGCGGGATCAGCTGGTCCTCCATTGCAGCAAACACAGATGGGCTCTTTTGTCTGAGCGGCGGGCGCAGTGGATGGATAGAGAGGCTTCTGCGCGACGGGCAGGAACATGGGGCTTCCAGATACGCAGCCTGGCTCGGTGGCGCCTTCGGAGAGGATGCATTTCTGTCATTGGAGATACATACACCTGAGGATGGGGCGGTTGCCCAGGAGATAGAGAACCTCGGTCACCGGTTTGGCCTAAAGACCGTCGCCGTCCAGCCGGTTTACTACCTGGAACCGGACGAATGGTCAAAATTACAGCTCTTGAATGCAATCGATAAGAACGTGCCGCTCAAGGAACTTCAGAAGAATGTAGCGGCTCATGCCGAGCGGCGCGACCTTCACTGGCTTAGAGCGAGTGAGGTAGCCTCGCGATTTGAAGGCTTTCCAGATGCCCTTACCCGTGCGGGGAAAATAGCCAGCCAATGCCATCCTTCGCTACCCGATGGACGGCCTATCTGGCCTGTGTTGAAGTTGCCCGAAGGGAAGCAACCCGATGAGGCCCTGTCTGAATTAGCCTGGGAAGGGTTGTGGGCCAAATACGGACCCTCAGCTCCAGTCGAGGTAGAAGACCGTCTCGAAGCCGAGTTAGCTGCCATCGACAGTACCGGCTTCAGCCCCCTATTTCTAATTGTTGCTGACATCGTTCGCTTCGCGCGAGAGACCGGCATACCTGTCAGCACGAGAGGTAGCGTGGCCAATTCTCTTGTCGCTTACTGCGCCGGGATAACCACCGTCGATCCCATCGCCCACAACCTGTTCTTCGAGCGATTCCTGAATCCGGCGCGAAGCAACCCACCGGATATCGACCTCGATTTCTGCAGCCGTCGCCGGGATGAAATTCTGGACTATGTTCGCCAGACTTATGGGAAGGACAGGGTAGCACTGGTAGCGACCATCAGCACCCTGAGATCAAAATCGGCCGTAAGAGAAACTGGCAAAGCACTCGGGCTGGATGAGGATGAGATCGGCCGCTTGGCAAAGTCTTTGCCCCGGACATGGCACCCAGATCCTCGCCGCCGGAGCAGCCGCACCGTCGATGATCTGCTCGCCGAATTGGAGGATCCCCGGTTGGAGGAAGTTGTTACCAGAGCTTATGAGCTGATCGGGCAACCGCATCACTTGAGCGTCCATCCCGGAGGAGTAGTTATTACCCCAGGTCCATTAACTGATTTCGTCCCCGTCCAGTTGGCGCCTAAAGGCTTTTTGATCACCCAGTTCGACCATCGGGATCTGGAATCTCTCGGCTTACCGAAACTTGATTTGCTTGGCATTAGCGCTCTGACTGTTATGGCCGATGCGGCCGAGCTCGTGCGCCGCCATTACGATCCCCAGTTTCGTCTCGAAGAACTATCTCTTCAGGACAAAACCACCGGCGATCTATTAGAATCCGGCGAGACTATTGGCGTCTTCCAGTGCGAGTCGGCCGGCGCCCAGCGAACGTTACGCCAACTGAAAGCCCGGACGGTGCCCGATCTCGCCGTGGCCAACGCTTTCTTCAAACCCGGCCCAGCCACCGGCGGCATGGCCCAGGCCTTCATCCGGCGCTACAGGGGCGAGGAGGACGTCCACTATCTACATCCCTCGCTGGAGCCCATCCTGGCCCCAACTAAGGGCGTACTCCTGTTCCAGGAACAAATTCTACGCGTGGCTACAGAGATCGCCGGCCTGGATTGGCAGCAGGCCAACCAGCTGCGCCGGGGTATGAGCAAGTTTCGAGCCGATGAGATGGAGGCCCTTCAGACTCAATTCATTGGGGGCTGCACAAGACGATCCCCGGACGGACCGGGATTCACCCCTGGGCAAGCTCAAACTCTCTGGGAACAGGTGATGGCCTTTGCCGGATATGGTTTTAACCAAGGCCATGCCACCGCCTACGCAGATGTGAGCTACCGTTCGGCTTTTTTGAAAACCCACTGGCCGGCCGCGTTCTTCTGTGCCCGGCTGGCCGACTGGGGCGGCTTCCACCACCCGGCGATATATACGGCCGAGGCCATCCGTCTAGGAAATACGGTCCGCCCACCCCATGTAAACCACAGCCGCCATAGATTCACCCTCACCTTCGGCAGCCAGCTTCCGCTCCCCGATCGCGAAGCGGTCGTCCCGCGACATCCCCAATCCCCAATCCTCTGGATGGGCTTCGGCCAAATTCGCGATTTGCGGCGGAATAGCGCCAAACAGATCATCGCCAGTCGATCAGAACGCCCCTTTGATGGCCTGGAGGATCTGCTCGAGCGCGTTCCGCTCCAGACACGAGAGGTAACCCACCTGATTCAATGTGGCGCGTTGGACGGTCTGGGTACGGGCCGTGCTGCCCTCTTGGCAGAAGCCGAAGATGTCCGGCGGGCCGGTAGCACGAGACAGATGGCATTCGCCTTTAACGATGAATCCGGTTTGCCGGACGAAACATTAGCCGAACGCCTGGATTGGGAGCGGTTTATCCTGGGCCGTCCGGTGAGCGTCCATCCCCTAGATCTGGTCGATCCTCAAATCGTAGATGCCGTCGGGCTCCGCGATCTGGCGGAAAACCCCGGCCGTAGCGTCACCGTGACTGGTGTTCGATTGCCCGGATGGACAGGGGGGCCAGGGTATTTTCTAGGTGATCAGAAGACCTTCGTCGTCGCAAGGCCGGATGAATCCCTCGAATCTCCCCAGGCCTGGATCCCCCTGAAAATCCGGGGGCGCTGGCTTAGTGACGAATGGGGAACTCAGTGGCTTCAAGTTGAAGCGATAGAGCACATTTAGCGGAATTCCCTTCCATATCATCTCCATAGCGCCGGTATTGTCCTGTCAAGCAGGATAAATTGATGTGCTTTCGCCCAATCAATATGATCTCTTTTCTAGGACCGGCGCCGGCAATGTTGGGATGCCGCCGTGCAACCCAGGTACAGTATGGCCTTTTGCGATTGGCTATTGTGGAACTGAACCTCATAACTTGCCCGCGATGTGCCAACTTCCTTTGAAGACCGTTGGCTCGGCAGGTAAGGCGCAGAAATAGTTGACAGGCACTGATTATCTCGATAAATTACTTGCAATATTTATACACAAGGTCTACACACACTTGATTTGTCGTCGGCGATTCTCCAAGCCAGCCGCTTGTGGTGAGACTTCTGCAGAGCGCCGGCAGGAAAACAATTCGAAGATGAAATCATGTGGAGCGATGAGGAATTAATCATGCCTGGCAACCAAGTACCCACATATAACTTAAAGGCTGTTCTAAAACAGACGGGGCTGAAGGCCGACACCCTTCGCGCCTGGGAGCGCCGCTATGGGTTGCCAAAACCGGAGCGCACTCCAGGGAGGCACCGGCTCTACTCCCGGCGCGACATCGAAACCGTCAAATGGTTACAGGCGCGCCAGAATGACGGTTTTAGCATCAGTAATGCCGTAGATCTTTGGCAAAATCTAGAAGCCGAGGGCAACGATCCCTTGCTGATGACCGAATTTTCACCTACACCTTCTGCTCTGGTGCCAGTGCCCTCTTCCGGGGGCCAAGGGTTGGTTGAGCTGAGAGCGCTATGGGTGTCCAGCTGTAACGCTTTTGACGAGAGGGC
>JBARZW010000013.1:0-7080 GCA_049650305.1 Promineifilaceae bacterium (SeqCode) | reverse complement strand
CCGACGAGAGACAGATAGTACAGCGCTTGAGCAGTGAACTGGACCGAAGGCATCGCCTGGTGCGCGCGCAGGTTATCGAGCGTCTTGGGTCGCGACGTGTGTCCCGCTACCGGTTCAGAAATTATCTGTTCCAGAAGTATCTGTACGACAACCTGGACCAGGTGGAACGGGCATATCTCCACGAGGATGTGGGGAACGCGCTGGAGGGAATGTATGGGGACCAGGCGAGTGAGATCGCGGCTATCGCCCCGCAGTTAGCGCGGCACTTCCAAGAGGCGGGAATAGCCGAGAAGGCGGTACACTATCTACGCCAGGCCGGTGAAAGGGCCGTGCAGCTGTCCGCCTATCAGGAGGGGATCGCTCACCTGACCAAAGGGCTGGCATTGCTTATGGCCCAACCGGATTCCCGCGAGCGCGCTCGGCAAGAACTCGCACTGCAACTCTCCCTTGGCGTGGCTTGGATGGTCACCGACAGTGCAGTCGCAGAGATGGGAAAAGCCTACACCAGAGCCCGCGAACTGTGCCAGCAGACGGGGCAGACGTCTCAGTTGTGCCGGATATTAGGTCAGCTGGCGATAAGACACTATGTGCGGGCCGAGCATCAGAGAGCGCGTGAGCTTGGAGAAGAGGCGCTCAACCTGGCTCAACAGGCCGAGGACCCGCTGCTCATGGCGCTGAGCCACTGGCGTTTGGGTTTTGTTTTATTCGGTCTCGGAGAATACACAGCAGCCCGAGCCCATCTCGAGCAGATGATCTCCTTCTATGAACCTCAACACCACCACCGCCTCGTGTTCCTTAGTGGGGTAGATGCAGGAGTGAGCGCTCTAGCGTATGATGCCTGCTGCCTGTGGTGTCTTGGTTATCCAGAACAGGCCCTGAAGCAAAGCCAGGAGGCACTGGCCCTGGCTCGAGAGCTCGATCACCCTTTCTCCCTGGCCGATGTCCTCAACTTTGCGGGTTGTATGTTCAATGAGATGCGGCGAGATGCACAATCACTTAAGGGCAATTCAGAGGAGCTGATGCGATTAGCGAATGAAACGGGCATGCCAACGTGGTTGGATTTTGGAACCTGGCGTCGGGGAAAAGCTGTGGCCATGCTGGGCCAGGTCCAGGAGGGGATGGCGCAAATGCGAGTGGGCATGGCAGCAAGCCAGTCTACAGACGTGCGGTTATATTTGTCAGGAACACTTTACTCTCTGGCCGAGGCCCAGGCAGAGGCAGGCCATCCAGAAGAAGGACTGGCCACCCTGACCGAGGCACTGGCCCTGGTGGAACAGACGGACGAGCGCCACTGGGAAGTAGAGCTTTACCGACTAAGAGGAGAGCTGCTGCTCATGCAGGGCGATGATGATCAAGCAGAAGACAGCTTTGAGAAGGCCATTGAAGTTGCCCGCCGTCAGAATGCAAAATCGTGGGAGCTGCGGGCTGCAATTAGCTTGGCCCGTCTCTGGGAGAAGCAGGGCAAGATTGACGAGGTGCAACAGGTGCTGGGGTCGGTCTACGGCTGGTTTGAGGAGGGATTCGACACGCCAGATCTGAGAGAGGCCAGGGCGCTACTGGAGAGGCTGTCTTAAGGTATCAGGACAAAAAGGTACGGAGGGGAGGGACGAATGTCGCTGATGTTCTTTCTGGCAGGCCCCTGATGAATTCGCCAAAATGCCAATGCCCTCACCTCGATAGAATGCCTGTATCACGGATGAGGGGTCAGGTCAGCTGCCCATCCACGGGCAGGGTACTCTTGCAGCCTTTCAGATAGTGCAATGCAAGGATTAGATGGCTCTCGTTTCGGCCTTCAAAATAAAGGTGGCGACTTTGTGCGACTATGTGCAAGAGTGCGGCCGTGGCGGTGATCAGGTGACGTACTGAATCTGAGAAGCCGGGAAGATAGCCGTCACTGTCGAATCGGAACGTAGCCGCTTTCCTGTACAACCGCCTGGCCTCCCTCGGAGAGTAGCCAGTTTCGAAGCAGCACAGCTGTGTGTTTTGGGGACATGCCCTCTCGAATCACAGCATAGACCTCGGTTGTTAAGGGGTAGCTGCCGACCGCGATACTGTCCGATATTGGAACCACGCCGTCGACACCAATCAGTTTAACCTCCTCGCTGGGGAAGATGGAAACCGCGTAGAAATAAACAGAGTAGCCTATACCTAATGGGTCATCGCCAATGGCATTTATCGGACCCATCATCGTATCCAATATCATGTCCGGTGACTCTATCATGTCGGCGCCCTGCATTACAAGTGTCTCCATCAACTCCTGGCTGCCCGAGTTTCGATTCCTCTGGTAGGTATGAATCTCCTCCCCAACAGAGACGCTTTGCCCTCCACCGACCTCGACCTCTGACCAGTTTGTAATCTCGCCCGTATAGATGTCTCGTATCGTATCCAGTGCAAGGGCCTCCAACGGGTTCTCGGCATTCACAAGAAACACGAAGGCATCCAGCGCAACGGGTTGCACGTCAAGCAAAACGCCATTTTCTTGAGCTGCCTGTAGTTCATCTTCAGATGGGGGTCGAGCCACCAAGATGAAATCAGCATTGTCTTCGATGAGGTTAACATATGCACCATGTGTGCCGCCTGGCCACATGCTGTTTATCCGTTCTACCAACTGGGGTGCTCCCTCGAAGCTCAGATCAGGAGCCATCCTTCTGGTCGTATCCAAGGGCCAACTTTCCTCCCAGGAGCAGGGAACACCGAGTATTTTGCACGCCAGCAGCACTTGCAGGGGATGGGCTGACGTTGAACTATCAACGCTGGGATAATCAAGGGCGATCATTGATGGATCGATCTCTAGCTCTGGTGTGGCAGTTTCATTTGGACCGACAGTAGAAGTGTGCATTGGCGAAGGAGTCTTGGTAGGTACTGGTAACTGTGTCGATTTAGTCGCCGGCACCAGCTCAGCAGTTACTGTGGATGTTGGCTTGGGTGCTGCAGTTTCTGTCGAAATCGCCGACGTGATAAAGTTTGGTTCCGGTGTGATGTCTTGGGCGCAAGCGCTTAGGAACATCAAACCAGGAAGTATGAAGATTAGCAGACGCTGTTGAGATTTGAATTGACGGAGGAAAATCAATCTACCTCCTTCTGAGGTCGCCAGATAGCGATCGGATCTCCTTAAATTGTGAAATCGCTAAATCCAGTCGAAGTGCTAACAACCTCTGATTTTCGTGAATATCGTGCCATCCTTCAGTAAGAGCTGTCAAGTTGTATAAACTATTAAGTGTCAGCTATACGGGGAAAGCATAGCACCAATCGAGGAATCACCATAGTTGCCAGTCCGACTGGTTTTTGGCAGGTCAGGATTGTCACTTTGAGAACCCCTTCAGATAGGTTCAGCCAGTAACGGCAAAAAAATGCAAAGAGGAAAACTCTCAAGCACCTTATACATTTAATTGGGTAATGCCACTGTCAACATACTGAATCTTGTAATGGTATAACTCGGAACCGGAAAACTTACGATAATTCCTGTGCTGTAAGGACAATGCTGCCAATGACTTTCCCTCGTTGCAGGAACTCATTGGTTTTGGTAGCTTTCAGGATAGGAAACATTGCCGCAATGATGGGTTCTATTTTACCTTCTTCCAGCAGTCTAAAGAGTGTTGTCCAGTCTTCCTTAAACAGATCGACGCCCAACCCGTGCGTTCCATATCCTTTGATGTCTTACCATTTGGAAACACGTTAACTAGGACAACCTTATTCACACTTCGCAATTATGCTCCTCAGCCATTCAGGAATCCTGAAATCCGTAACAACAATGAACCGCCCATGCTCCCAATCAGGGTACGGTTTGATGTCCAAGACGGGAGTTCCATCATAAGCGTCAAGCCCCCGCACATGAATGACATTTTTCTCGCGTTTAGTTAGCTCAACCAGGGTTAAACCAATCGGATTGGGATGAATCGGTGCCCTAGTAGCAAGAATTCCCAACGGTGGCGTCTCCGGTTTTGCGCTATGGAAGTGAAGAAGGGTTTCTTCACTGGGCACCACCCTGTTCAACCAATAGATGACGTAGATGTGAGACCACTCGTCGATGCCATCCAGGGCTTTCGTAAGGTTATTGTTCAATACAATCTCGGAGACAAGGCTCCGATCCTTCACATTCTCGTTGGCAGATATTCGGCGCACGAAGCCAATCGGCTTCATCTCAATTCTGTCTAGATCACAGTCGTTCATCTCCCACGCTCCCTTGTGTCGTCATACCAGATGTAAATAGCTGATATTCTCAAGAGGGATATGGTCCATTATAGTTATTCGGATTAAGGGCGCTCGACCTCGGATTCCGACAAAAAGACACATAGCTTTGCTGCAGCGTTGCCCCCCCTATTTCAAGATTCCTTGTCTCCAACGGAGTATACAGCCACAGTGGGGAGCCGGGAAGTGGGCAATTGACATAGCCCGGCTCACTTTAGCCTGATAGTTGAAAGCAAAATGCCCCAATTGGTGTGCATAGTCAATACGACATCATGCGCCACCAATTGGGGCAATTTCTCCAAGAACCAGGGTCAATGTGCCTCTGGTTCGCGTATTCAGTTTTTCGCAGATTCGAGTGTGTTTAACGAGCCTCTTGCTTTGTTTCTTAGGCCGGCGTTCCTCCTGATAATACAGGATCGATATTCAGATCAAAGCGTTCCTCGTTCTGGCGGAATTCATCGCCTTTCGATCCAATAACAGAACCGAATTCACGTAGTTCACTCACGACTTTTTCAAGCGCTTCATCACTCATTTCAGGGTACATTGGCAAGGAAATAATCTCGTCGGCAATCTTTTCCGTTACCGGGAATGCACCGTGCTGGTAGCCCAGATCGCTGAGGGCAAGCTGCATGTGGAGCGGCACAATATAATGAAGACCCGTCGAGATACCGGCTTGCTGCAGATGCTCTTGCAAAGCATCTCTTTCCGGTGCTCTTGTTACGTACAGATGATATACGTGCTCGGTCCAGGGCGCCTCTTGTGGTGTGGTCAGTGGTAAATTGGATAGCTTTTCTGAGCAGGCATGGGCAATCCGGCGTCGCTGGGCTATTCGGAAATGACACTGGTTTCGGTTCCGGCCCGGAAGACGTACATCGAACCAGTGCGACCAATCCGAGAATCCAGGCCGGCGCTAACTGCTCAGCAGCAGATGGATGACATGCTGGATATCGCCGAGGTGACGGGTAAACGCAATATTACGACAAGGCTGATTCCGAACATGGTCATCTCTGAGGAAGACAGCATCGCTGCTCTGGAAGTGATGAGCCGATTCGCCGTGAACCCCAAATGGCTAATCTATCTGCCGTCGACGATGACGCCGTCAAAAACTAGCCAACTTCCCGACCTGTTAGAGCATCCGGCCGAGGTATTTGATCACTGTCGGCGGGAAGGCGTAGAGCGAGTGGTGTGCGAAGAAAAGCATATGGGCTCGCGCGCGATCCTTATTATTTGCCGTGATGCGGACGCGGCGACGCGCCGTTTTAGAGTGATTAGCGAGGGAATAGGTATTTGCTACACGCGCACGGAACGTCGCTTCATTGACAATCATACACTGAAGGCGGCATTTCTGGCCCGGATGTCAGACGCTATCACCGCGATCGAGCTGTGGGATGAGCTTTGAACTAATTGGGTGTGTCTTGATGCAGAACTGATGCCCTGGTAGGCGAAGGCTCAGGCCCTGGTTGAGCAGCGGTACGCAGCCGTAGGCGCGGCTGCCCAGACATCCCTCAGCGTGACAATTCCACAGTTGGAGGCAGCGACTAATAGGGGCCTTGACCTCGCCTCGATACTGCATCGGCCGGGATAAGCGCCCGAATCTGGATATTGGGGTCGATTGTATTGTTGATGGCCCGTGTGATATTACAGCTCACGGTCGTCACGCTGACAAACTCTGTGACGGTCATGTTCACCACAGAGGTGACCACTCCACTTCTCGGGCTAAGGCCAAGGTGACGGACGGAGATGTCACGTCGATGTAGTTGTTCGCGACCACTGTAACTGAACCCGCTTCATTAGAGACGGAGAGACAGGTGTTAGTTCGGTCTGCCGTGCAGAAATGGGATGGGTTTTGGACCGTCGAACTGACCCCATAGCCAATGTCCCAAGACCAAGCGTTAGATTTACCGGACGACGAGTCGACGAAGCCCACCACCAGTGGGACGATTCCTAAGGCTGGATTGGCCATGAAGCTGGCCAAAGGCGACTAAGAATTTGGTGTTTCAGGACAGGAAAAGTTAGCGGCTTTTGAAATAGTCTGCCAGCCGACAACGACGGCGCTAGTATCATCATCGATGGCAGCGAAGATACCCTTCGGGTATCGCGCTGACTTTTGCTGGGTTAAAGCGATGCCGTCGGTGTTGTTGGCTCCAGTTATGCTCAGCTTGCCCAAGTAAGCTTTCGTCTTGCGGTCGAAGAACTCATAATCATTGACTGAAGAACGCTGATCGGATACGATGATGAGGCCTTCCCCATTGTCGCTGGCGCCGTCGCCGGGACAGGTGTAGACAGCGATGCCCTCTTCGTCAGAATCAAAGATGCCGCCGCCGCCAAAGGCGCCACCAACTGGATTGCCGTCAGGATCAAAAGTGTATATGCCAGATCGTCCATTCTCGTCGGGTATATACACAACCTGGTTGAAATCATCCCCAGCCATCGCTTCCAAACCCCCAGCGAATGGAGAAAGGAACTTGCCGATTTGGTCGCCAGAAACAGGGTTGTGTATGTAAACGACATCATCGTCGGACACGTAGAGACGGGTCTGACCAGAGGTCAGGTGGAGGAGAGCCAGGTTGGGCTCGGAGCGGTAGCCTTCCTCAGAATTGATGGTTCTGATCCAGACAAGATCAGGCAAAGTAAAGACGCATACATTGTCAGATTTGCGCACGGAAACGTACAGTAGATCGGCCTGCTGGTCGACGATAACGCCGTTGGTGCCCGAATCGATACAAGGGTCAATCAGCTCAGACTGACCATTATTGCCGTTAAAAGGATATGGCCATATTTCAACAAGGGGATCCCCTTTAGAGGTGACAAACATCAGTGTGTCGGCCGGATCAGGCGCTTCCCAGAAGGCAACGCTATCTACATTTGAGCCGGCGCCGTTTAGATCGGACT
>JBARZW010000012.1:0-3369 GCA_049650305.1 Promineifilaceae bacterium (SeqCode) | reverse complement strand
AGGACGTAGTGGTCCGGGAAAGCATTGCTCGTCTACTCACCAGAGTTGGTGGGAGGGAAGCGGTCGCTGCCATCACACGAGCGATCGGGAGCGAAGAACGAACACGTAAGTTTCGCCAAGATCTGCTGGCAACTTATTATCTGGATCCCTCAAAGAAACGTGGCGAACAGGCAGCGCAGATTCTTGAAGGCGCTGTATCGGAAGCAAGACGGACTATGCGCGTGCTCCAGGGTCTCAATATATTGGTCTTCGCAGCCGGACTGCTTGTGATCGGTGTTGGCATAGCGGCTGTCCTGATCGGTGAAGAATTGATCTCCCGCGTTTTGGGTATGACGGCCGCTTTGGGCTCGCTCGGAGGACTTATCATTCAGCTGATCCACAATCCTTTAGATCGTATTCAAGGATCGGTAGCCAGGCTGGTTCAAATAGAGACGGCCTTTACCAGTTTTATTTGGGAGCTGAACCTTAACAGCACATATATCCAGAGTTTGTACGTCGCCGAGGGGAAGCTGAGCGATGAATCTATTGCGAAGACAGTCGGAAGAATTGAGCAGGCCATGGAACTGACGATGAAGCTGGTCTATATATATGGCGGCGATCAGGAGTACGAGCCTTATGATAACGCGAACCTTCCTGGATTGGAGAAGTGAGATATGTAAGAACCTATGGTCGGCCTAGCCTATTTCCACAAGCTGGACCGTGCGAGTTAGTTGAAAGGCGCGCCAGGACCGGCCAGGCGACGAACGGTGGTCGCCGCTTTCTCTTCTGTATACGAAGCGAGGTGATTGTCTTACCTCGGATGATAGATTACGGTATTTCAGGCAATTATGGATTAGTTTATACTGTGCAGGATGCATGCTTATCAATGAGCATGGGCCATGATAGTAGCTGACTTGATTTTATCTGTTGAGCAGGAGATCTAGCCCATGGTGCAATGGACCACATAAGGATTAATTCGATGACCAAGGAACCGTTTTTTATTTGCTCGGACTGCGGCAGTAATGTACTGGCGATCGGCCATACCTGGATCAGAAAGACGGAATTTGAACAAGTTGGCTATGCTCAAGATGATGGGCATTACGATTTCGATAAGCAGGAAAAGATCGGTGAAACAGACGATGGTCATGAGTGGATCGCCTACTGCGGTGGATGCGGAAAAGGCGTTACCGTAGAATGGCTATCTGAAGGGCGCGTCCAACTCCTGATTAAAAATAGTGGTTAAGGGCCAACACGTCATGGAGAGCTAACCATGCCAGATAAGGAATCAAAACCAGGTACCCATCTTGAGCATCTTTTCGACGTAGAGCTGGAGTATCGCCAGGGAATGGCGCGGGTGTTCCCAGACAGAGGTAAGATAGGCGAGTACCTGGGTAGCGGGGAGGGTGCTGTCTTCGGTTCGAAAGTGAACGGCGTTGTCCAATGGGATCTTTTTAGAGAAGAAGACGAATTCATCTCCGGTTCCAATCTTCGAGGGTTGATCAAGACAGATGATGGCGCGCGAATCAGCTTTGATTCGGTCGGTTATTTCATGAGGCCAGATATGGCCAGACCGACCGAATGGGTAACTGCGGCTTCGGTGCACTTCCAGACCGATTCACACCGTTATGCATGGCTGAATAAGGTGCTGGCTTTATGGCAGGGGAGCTATGATATGGGCACTAACGGCCACAGTTACAATGCCTTTATGCAGGTCTCAAACTAGAAGCCACTTCACTTGACGCGGACAACTGATAGCTCGGCGCCGGCAGCCAAGTCGGTCACTGGGCGGTAAATCAGAGTGATTCAAGAAAACTTGTCATCGCCATCAGGAGCTGACTGACGTCCCACGATTCCATCCCAAGGTCATGACCCATATGTTCAAGCTGAATGTGTAGGCCCTCATCTAGGAGTGCCAGCGCATTTTTAACGTCCTCATCGGATGCCACACCTCCCTGGCTTGGGTCTCCCTGGATCAATAAAACCGGACAATCCAATGTCCTGAGAGAATTGTCAATGTCAATATGTTTGACATATTCGCGAATGCGTCCTCCGGCGTGATAGGCAGCTACGTCGGGATCTAATTGGTGTAGATCTTTGGCCCATCGCCGAATTTGAACCGAGTTTACACCCGGGAGATCACCGTATCGAACCGGACCCCAGCCTCTGAAACCGAAACCGGTATTTCGGCCAGCGCAGAAGCTAGTTCATCGACATTTAGTTCCATAGAAACCAAATCGCGTAGACCGCGCCACATATCTATCCTCGCCTCTCGGCTCTCGTCAACCACGAAGCGTTCGATATTCAGAGGTGGATCTCCAAGAATAAGGGCGTGAACCTTTTTACCTAGCCGGGCAGCTGCTTCGAGGGCGATCCATCCACCCAAGGAATGACCGAAAAGAATCACTCGATCGAGGGCCAATGCTTCGATAAGAGCCAGGACGTCTGCCGCATAATGCTCCGGACGGTATTGGCCGGCAACCCAACCCGATTTGCCATGTCCCCGCAGATCCAGCGCGTAAATATGCCATCGCATTGCCAGTCCGGGAATAATCGGCAGGAATTCCTGCCAGCGGTTTCCTCCTCCGTGAATGAGCAGCAACGGAGTGCCAGAAGGTGGTCCGTCGACAACATTTAGCGCGACTTCGCCCAATTGAATAAACCTTTCGTTTAGCATCCAGTCCCCCTTTTGTGGTTTGTTGAGTTCGGCCGAATCTGGCTTGATTCTAAAGCTTCTTGATTCTCAAGCCAACAGATTGAGTGCTTTGATGGCTCGTTTGTGGGAACCAAAATTACAACTTCTATTCTATAATTGATAACCTATCAACTCAACATCATATCAGGAGTCGTGGCAAAAATGATCAACGTGGTCATTACAGGAAGTACGAGAGGTTTCGGCTATGGATTGGCCGAGGCATTCCTCGACAGAGATTGCGCCGTATCTATCAGCGGAAGAACCCAGACCAGCGTCGATGATGCCTTGCGGGCGCTTTCAGCCGGCCATCGAGCCGAGAGAATGATGGGGCGCCCGTGTGACGTGTCCGACTTCGAACAGATTGGTGCGCTATGGGATGCATCGAAAGCGCGTTTCGGCCAGATCGACATCTGGATCAATAACGCCGGTATCGCCCATCCGCTCATGGATATACGGGAGATGTCACCGGCTCAGGTCGCGGCCGTGATCGAGACCAACCTGCTGGGCGCCATTTACGGCTCCCAGGTAGCCCTCAACGGCATGATGGCCCAGGGATTCGGAAGCATCTATATCACCTCCGGGCACGGGGGCACCGGTCGGAAACAAGATGGATTATCCCTTTATGGCACATCAAAAGCCGGATTGCGCTACTTTACCGAATCTCTGATCATCGAGACGAAAGGATCGCCGGTCTTGGT
>JBARZW010000011.1:0-9269 GCA_049650305.1 Promineifilaceae bacterium (SeqCode) | reverse complement strand
ATTGTACGTCCCCTCTACCGGGAAAGAACCGGAGTTGGATATTGCTAGCCTGCCTCGTCTAGAAGAAGCGATTCTGAAAACAGTTGCCTACGTAGATATCTTCGACTATCCGCTTTCGGCTCCCGAGATACACCGCTATCTAGTTGGTGTTAATTCGACAGCATCCGATACTGAAAGGGCGTTGTACAACCTCAGCCAGAACGGAAATTTTCTCGAGAGTAGGGAAGGCTATTACAGACTAGTAAGGCGAGGAAGCATTGTTGAAACGCGAAAACAGCGCAAAGAGATTGCCCAGTTGATGTGGCCTAGGGCTGAATACCATGGAAATATAATGGCCATGTTGCCGTTTGTTCTGATGGTATCAGTCACTGGATCTCTCGCCGTGGACAACGCCGATCTCGAGTCTGATATCGATTATTTGATCGTCACGAGCAAGAACCGGCTTTGGACGACTCGGGCGATGATCGTGTTGACAGTCCGGTTAGCTGCAAGGCGTGGAACAGCTATTTGTCCCAATTACTTGGTTACGGAAGATGCCATGGCGTTTCAGGAAAGCTACCCACATACAGCACGGAAGGTTGCCCAGATGGAACCGGTCGCATGCTTAAAGGTATATCAGAAGATTCGGGAAGAAAACAAGTGGGTGGAGGAATTTCTTCCGAATGCAGCCGGTGCACCTGAATCACACTTAAGTGGTTCGAAGGTGGTCTCTTATCGACTTCATTAATCTTTGGAAGAGTGGGTGAGTCCGGAGTGGTTAGACTTCTCTCGGCGGAGGAGTGCAAATGTGCCCTGGATGAAACGTACAGCTCGGGACCGGATCCTTGATTTCGAGCGCGTTGTCAACGCCTATTATCCGACGACCACCAATATCGGGTTGACAAGAGAGAGAAGGCTTTTGCTTCGCACAGCCAGTGCTTGGCGCTACCACCTGCAGTTCTACCATTACCCGATTGAACTGCAGGTTGTGCAGAAATTGATGTCGTACCAACGACCAGATACCTCTGGATTCTGATCGGCCGAACGACTTGAAGGGGAAGTTGCCTCGATTGCCTCGAGAGCTGTCACTTATAGCTTTAATCGACTTACCAGGGTTGCCAGGTCTGGACATTCTTGGATTGCTGGTAGTCCGTCACCTGAACCTTGATATTTCCAACTTCGAAGCCATCTCCCATATGAATGGGGATGTTATGGCCGAAAGACAACACCCATTGCTCATTTAGAACAATTGGATTGGTCTCGCTCAGGTTGTGGAGCCTGAATGTGCCACCATCATAAAAGATGACGGCGTGTCGGCGAGACACATGGGGGTCGGCGAGTACGATATCGCACTCATCCTGGCGACCAATGATCGCATAGGTATGCTCTGAAAGGTCTTTGGTGCTGCCTGACTTCTCACCATTCCACGCCAGTGTTAAGTTAGCCATCTTGTTTTCCTCCGCGGCGGAGATTGACTGAATCGAAAAATGATAATTACTTAGTTGATTAATGTGATTCGTCGTCAACAACGCCATTCTATTCAGCATTTGCGGATTCTATAATAATGATCCGCTTGCCTTCTGTTGGTAATGTTTCTACTATAATTGAGGATGCGGGCTCCGATTTCGGACAATAATAGGCACATTATCCTACTACTACGAGCTCCCCGAATGTATCTTGCTCGAGTAATGCAAATTGTCGTCCATTTTGTTCGCAACTTGCTGTCGGAATGGGGGTGTAGAAATATGAGCTCTCTGACGCTGGTTAGGTAACCAGTCCGGCGACCAGCAGGTTTAAGGCAGTTGACATCTCAGTTTTTCCCGTTTTTACACTGACATCCATGTCGAGCAAATGTGCGTAAACCCGCTCCAATTGTCCGAGATCATAGTTGTGGCATTGCTGGAAGAGTTTTCCGGCTACGAAGCCATGTAGGTTCAATGCCTTGCCTATTTCTGGCGGTCTACTCCCTGCCTCTGCCATTTCCTTTACCTGAATCAGAAGACGATATTGGCGAACGATCATAGCGAAAAGATAAGAAGGATCAGTCCCATCAGCTAGCTTACTATGCAACAACTCTGCCGTGGTGCGGCCGTGGCGACTTCCAAGAGCGTCGACCAAGTCAAATATGCTAGCTTCAGCGACATATGGACAGAGCAATGATACCTCATCAACATCAATCAGTTCCTCCCCCCTGTATAGGACCAACTTTTCAATCTCGTTCTCTAGGAGCGCTAGATCGTTGCCGACGTTGATCGCCAACAAATGAGCGGCTTTAGGCGTAATGTGACCATCACATTCTTGGACACGATTCTGAATCCAGAGTGAAATCTCGCGGCCTTCCAATCGCTTGAATGACTTTACATAACCACTATCCGACTGCATCGCCAGGAGAATCATTGGATGGTTTTCTTTTAGTAACCGAGATTCACAAAAAACCAACCGGGTGGTTTCTGGGACCTTTAGCACGTACTCTAGTAAGCTGTCCAAATAATCCGGCTTTCGAGCCAGTAAATCGTCGACGATTACCAACCGTCTATCGGATAAGAACGGTATTGAATCACAGGCGTGCCGAAGCTGAGGCATCGTTAAGGATACGCCTTCAAACCGAGTCGTATTGAGATCGACAAGGGTCATGTCTCCCAGCTTTTCTTGAAGTTGGGTCAAGAACTTTCTCTGAGAGTGCTCGTCGTCCCCGTGGAAGATGTAAAACATGACGATTATTGGCTCGTAAAGATCCGCTTATTAAGGTTAAATGACCTAAGAATCCGGCACCGGATACGTAATATCTTTCTAGAGATGTCCAAACCGATCGAAGAGGATAATTACCGGCTATCAGCCAATCGTACTTACTCGATACGACCTGACCTCCTTATTCTTCGCCTGTCCAAGCAAAACTTGGAACAAGCGCGTTACAAGGGAAGGGTTCGTGGGCTGTATGCTTGTGATACGCAGTTCTCCAAGATTGGCGTCAACGGTATATGTTTTCTGAATGGCCATCCCCAACGGTCGGGCAGCGACTAAGGAAATCATTACAGCCATTGTGGCCACGGGAAGCGCGGCAATCACTCCAGCCACTCCCAGTGTAGAGCGCTTCTGTCTCTTCAGTTCAAGGGCGAAGCTCGCTTGGGCCGTCAAAGTAGCCACGGCCGCTGTGGTTAGGAGAACCGTGCCGCAAGTCGGGTGTAAGCCAAGCTTTGATTCACCAGCCTTTAAGCGACGGTAAGCATCTTCGACCGCGTTGTAGACATCCTCGTTGCTGACATCCCCATAAATATTCAAATTAAAGCCACCCGGCGAGGAATTTCCCTGCGCGCTAAATCCCTTATGTCTTTCGCTCAGAACGTTTATGGATGCGTGTTCAAGGGCATGATTGCGCCTGACGCGATCGATCAAATCATTTGACATAATGTTCTCCTGCTCCGTCTTCCAGTTTATAGGCAACTGTCATGTTAACATGCCTAGTTCTTAAGAGCCATCTTCGAAGGTTGGCAAGCCTAGATCGGCCATCGGTTCTCCGTTATGCAAAGCCTCTAGGGCTGTGCGGGTTGCCTGGCGATCATCCCATGGATACTCGACCGTTTCAAAGCACATAGATTGCTCATGACCCTTACCGCAGATCAGTACAAGATCATCGGGCCGGGCTAGGGACAGGGCAAAGTAAATGGCCTGACCTCTATCTCTCACCCGCCAAAAGTCCTTGCCTTCAATCCCGCCTTGATTCGCACACCCATCGGCCATCATCCTCAGGATGCCGTCCAAGGACTCCGTTCTGGGATCTTCTACGGTTAATACTGTGAAGTCCGCATCACGAGCAGAGATTTCTGCCATGAGTCTTCTCTTGGCGACATCCCGTTTACCTGCGCTGCCAAAGACAGTGATGATTCGACCATCTGTCATGGATTGGGCGGCATTTATAGCTTTTTCCAAGGCGTTGGGCGTATGCGCGAAATCGACGATGACATGAAAATCCTGCCCGCCGTCTATGGATTCCATTCTGCCGCTAAGTACATCAACGGTGCCGATCCCGCGGCTGATTTCCTCAGGTGAAAGACCCAGGATATACCCTACGCCTGCCGCGGCTAGGGTGTTATGGACGTTGAACTCACCGACCAAAGAGGTCTTGACCGGATAGCGGTCACCCGTATCGTCCGGCAATCGAAGCTCGTAGGAGGTGCTACTGGCCGAATAACGAATCTCCTCGGCGACAACGTCACCTGCCGGCCGGATCGAGTAGGTGAATTGCTTTGCCTGAATCAGAGGAGATACCAGTTCAAAAGATTGGTTATCGAGATTGAGTAGCGCTGATTTTTCAATCTTTTCCTTCTCTTCATTTTCGCCTTTGAGATTCCATATCGGTCCATCAAGTACTCGGAAAAGACGAGCTTTTGCGTCAAAGTAACCCTGGAAATCGCCGTGGTAATCCATGTGTTCGTGGGTGATATTGGTGAGAACGGCAACGTCGAACTCAATAGCAGCGACTCGATGCTGAGCGAGACTATGGGAAGTGACCTCGAGAACGCAGTGTGTCAGTCCAGCGTCGACCATCTTCCTGAGATACCGCTGGATGACAGGTGCCTCGGGGGTGGTGACATGTAAGGCCAGCGATTCCTCGCTCCCTCCAATGCTAGCTTTGATGGTGCTCAGCATACCTACTCGCACATCTGCTGAACGTAGAACCTGGAATATCAAATTGGTCGTCGTTGTCTTCCCATCGGTTCCGGTAACGCCTATCGTAACCAGGTGCCGGCTTGGGAACTCATACATAGCAGCAGACAACCAAGCTTCGGCTATTGCTGAATCCTGTACCTGTAGATAGGGCACACTCCCAAGTTCGACATCCAGTTCCTCTATGTCACGCTGCCCAATAATTAGGCTCGCACCGGCGGCAACGGCGTTTCTGATAAACGGGTGTCCGTCTGAACCTGTCCTCACACGAGCTATAAAGCAGCAGCCGGGCTTGACATAATCTGTATGCTCGATGAGCTCATTAATAGGCACATCAGGTCCATCGTATACCGGTGGTTGAGGGAGGGATGTTCCCTCTACTGCCGCCTCCCACCGGCTCAGCATCGTGCTGAGTAAGGTGGTTTCTCTATCTTCCATGTCCACTCCAGAAATCATGCATCGCTTTGCTGAGATCCTTGATAGTCGCGGATTGCGTTGAACTGCAGCCGGGAGAGTTGCGTCATCATGTGACCAACACCTTCGTCGACGACGGACATGACTCTGCTGTCAGCGAAATAATCGAAATCAAAATGAAAAGGATCGCCAGCTACTAAGCCTGGGAGAGGCAATAGCCTGGCAGTTAACGGTTTGTTGAGGCGAACCGCTAATGCCGCTACATCCATGAGGATCCCGGCTAATGTATCCTGCCGGATATCCCCTGGTAGAGGAACCGTATCTAATCCTATCCCACATACGGCAGAATAACTTAGAAGTTCACCAATAGTGAGGCGTCCGTCACCGGCTCGTAAAGATAAGACCGCGTCTTCGAGCACGGTTAACATCAGACCGGAGAAACCGCAGCTAGGATAATCTGCTCTCTCTATTGCCTCGGCGATAAAGGCCGCACAAAATAAGCTACCAGGTGTGCCTATCCAGGGGATTCCCAACGCTTCCATGGCGGCAGCAACGCTCTTGTCAGCAACTGGAAAAGGCGCAGGTGTGAAGTCGATGCCGCTGAATGGTATGCCGAATCTGGCTGAGAGATCTTCGCCGACTTTTGCCAACTCACCTGCCTCCTTTTCAATCGCTTGAATGAGATTGCTCCTGGCTTCAACCAGGGTTCCGGCCGATGTAATGGCCGTTAGGATGATATCGGCCGCTTCAACGGCGATGGCGAAATGAGCGGGTCCTCCACCATGGTATGCGACTGGGAACAAGGGCGCCCCTGGAGGGCAATTAGCAAGAGTAGCCAGGTACAGGTTTCCGAAGCCATTGGGCTGGAGCACGCTCACACGTCGAATCACCTCCGCCATAGCGCTGCAACGACCAATATCAATATGTCCGGATCGGTCGGCGATCTCTGCGCTGACGAATACACGGTCACTATTGGCGATGATCTCAGGAATCATATCAAGCCAGCTGGCGTCATGGCGAAGCTGAACAGAACCCAGCGACACGTAGTCAGCGCCTATTTGCCGACATCGCTCGGTAATGTCCTTAATCTGCATCGACGTAAGATGGGATGTTTTCCACCATGATGGAAACGGCGACGTCGACATTCTCATAGTTTGTACCGGAACATGAAAGGCCGGGCGGGCTGTTTCGAAAAACGCTGTAGTCCTCGATGGGATGTTGTCCAGATCTGAAAAAAGTGTGATTGTTCGGATTTTCATGGGCCTTCTCAGTTTGACAGATTTCTTCCCCTGGTTAGAATCGCATCTTGTATGACAGCACCTGTAAGTTCATCTCGACGAAAACGGCGATCGAAGCATACAGATGGGACGACACAAGATATGGTGACGGCCTCATTCGTAGCCTGTCCTCGATGCAGTTTCTTTTTAAGTGGTTACAAGTTGATTCAGCCAGATTTCAACGAAGCAGTTGAAAATAGCAGCGACGGTTGGCTTAATTTAACCTGGAATCATGACACACGTCGCCTAATTCAAAAGACCTACGGCAACAGAATTGACAAAGACACAATCCGCTATGAGGGGGTATGCCGGGATTGTCGGCGCGTCTTTATCTATAGTGCGGAGGAGAACGGCGAGAGTGCCGATTTCCGTATCGAGATCGTCCCTGGTTAGCCGTCGACTAAGCATCGCCATCCGTTCCCACAGCCAATCTCTGGCGCACAGCCTCGAATAAGATAATCCCAGAGGCAACCGCAACGTTTAGTGAATCCAATGGCCGAAGCATTGGGATAGAAACCCGTTTCTCAAACATCCGTCGTGCTGCTTCGCCTGCTCCTACCGCCTCATTGCCGACGATTAGCGAAGATGGCTCTTTCCAGTCAACTTGGTCATAATTGACGTAGTCACCTGTGGCGGCGACCCAAATTGACATGTGGGAAGTCAAGGAGGCTATCTGAGGCCAGCTTTGGCGCTGAATCGGCACCTGCAAATGGGCACCCATCCCACCCCTAACCACTTTGGGATTGTATGCATCAACACATCCGGGTGCTAAAATCACTCCGTCCGTGCCTGCCGCAGCAGCAGTTCGGATCATTGTACCCAAATTGCCGGGATCTGATATGCCATCAGCAATAAGGAACATCGACGGTTTCTCAGGCAGCGGATTCTCCATAATGGGTAAGACAGTCAGGATACCTTCAGAAGCCTCTAAGTCGCTTATATCTCTCATCACCTCAGGGCTTATTTCTATTGCCTCGGAAGAAAATCGATCGAGCAATTGACGATGGTTTTCAGAAGCGCCCCAATCCTGAGTGAAGAGAACAAATCGAACTTCGTTTTCTGACTGAACTATCTCGCTCAACCAACGAGTACCTTCGGCAACGAACGCGCGCTCCTGCCTTCTATATCGACCACTGCTTTGAAGTCGACGGACGTATTTAACCTTTGGATTTCGCTGGCTAACAATCACCATATTCTTGACATAATATTAGTTGCTCATCCGCACAATGTTAGCATGATCCCGACCGCGGATCGTCTGAAATCACATTCAATGCACTATTTTACCCCCAATTTGCTGATTGTTTGAATCCAGCTTAAATTAGGAATCCAGATGGACAAAAGCAGGTAAAATCAGCTAAACTATAGTAACCATAGTGTTTGAATTCACAACTTGGCTGCCTGATCATGGTATACTCTAGAAGAGCCTCTGAACACATTCATCAGCAAAGGCATCAGCTCCAGAATCCAGGAAAGATACTGCTTTCTGAAACCAATGCCGTCAGCGAAGTCGATGATATTCGCGAAGGAACCAATCGAGCAAACTGAAAATCCGCCAGCCAAATAGTTGACATAATCGATTCCGACCTCTAATCCTAACAAGGAGACACCAATGCTTGTGAAAGAACGTATGTCACAACCTGTCATCTCCGTAGCACCTGACTTGCCCATAATGGAAGCTCTGAATCTCATGAAGAGAGAGCAGATTCGCAGGGCTCCGGTAATGAAAGATGGGAAGATGATAGGCATTGTGTCCGAGAGAGATCTGCTTGATGCTTCACCATCTGACGCGACGTCTCTCAGCGTCTGGGAAGTAAATTACCTGCTTAGCCGCGTACCAGTCAGTGATGTCATGACGAAAGATGTGCTGACCTTGGAGGAAGAAACTCCCATCGAGGAAGCAGCGCGGATAATGGTTGACAACAAGCTCGGGGGCTTACCAGTGATTCGCGGAAAAACCGTGATTGGTCTGATCACCGAAACAGATCTATTTAAGTGCTTCCTCGAGCTTATGGGCGCCCGAGAACTCGGTGTTCGAGTCACCGCGATGGTGGTCGATAAACCAGGCGTTTTAGCGAAAATCACCAATACAATCAACGATATCGAAGGGAACTTCATCTCCTTTGGGACGTTTTCGGGTCGTGATTCTTCTCATCGAGAGATTACCTTCAAGGTATCGGGACTTAACCAGGACCAGGTACTAGGGGCTATTACTCCCCTGGTCGAGGAGATTGTTGACATAAGGGAATGTTAACTGCTTTTGCTTGTGCTTCAGTAGACGTCTATAATTGGGAGTTAAAAGGAGGCCAACGCCGTGAACAAGCTTCGGGCCCTCTATAAATTAGCTCGACCCTTCAACACAATATCTGGCGCCCTCGCGGTTTTCCTGGGGGGCTATGTAGCTCGGACCGGAGCCTGGGATAAGGTTGCTCTGGCGGCGCTGGTCACGCTTCTGATGACGGGAGCTGGAAATGCCTGGAACGACTACCTTGACGTTGAAATAGACCGGATCAACCAGCCTCATCGAGTTCTTCCCTCAGGCTTAGTCAGCCCGAAGACGGCCTGGATATTTGCCCTGGTGCTAACAGGACTGGCGTTAGTGGTCGCCGCATTTATCAATCCCGCTGCTTTCGCCGTCGCCTTATTGGCGGCTACTATTTTGCTTGTCTATTCCTGGAAGCTAAAGAGCACGGTGCTCATGGGCAACGCGACCGTGGCAGCCATGTCCGCCTTGAGCGTCGTCTTTGGTGGTATTGCCGCGGGAAATGTGGTCCCAACGCTTCTTCTGGCATTCATCATTGCCGTCGCCATTATGGGTCGGGAGGTGCTGAAAACCCTCGCGGATTATGAGGGCGATCTTCGACAGCGTGTACGCACTGTTTCAACAGCTTGGGGAAGAAGACCGGCGCGTATCGTGTTTTTCCTCTTAGCTGCGGC
>JBARZW010000010.1:0-6137 GCA_049650305.1 Promineifilaceae bacterium (SeqCode) | reverse complement strand
TTCAAGAGTCACAACTCGATGTTCCGCTGGATTCAATAGAAGGCTTTCCAGAGAGTCGTGGAATCCGCTTGCATGGTTCCCAAGTTCACTCGATTCGACTGCCTGGGTATGTCATTTCACTGGATGCTATTTTTGGGATGCCTGACCAGAAGCTGATTTTGCGTCACGAATCGGGCTCAAGTGCAGTGCCGTATGTCGATGGGGCACTATTGGCTATTCGAGAAGTTGACAAGTTAATTGGCGTGCATCGAGGGCTTGATAGCGTGATGGAATTCTAAGAAAAATAGATCTCCTCAATCCCACGCTAGACGAAACCTGTTTCACCTCCAGCAAACTACAATAGTTTCACCTCAGGTAAGTGCACGTCCGCCTTACCGATACCGGCCTCCAAAGCCCAAATGGAAAATCTGGTGAGACCTGTTCAGTTTTTGGGGTGCACTACAGTAATGCGGCTATTAAGCTTTAAAGATCTTCCGCGCATACGTAAGCGTTAATATCCCCAGAGTAATGAGTAAGTACGCGCCCGCGATTATTAAGAGACTTAATGCATCTTCCAGGACTAGAATCTCCTTGAAGGTGATATTGATACCTTTGAGTTAATGCCGATCTTACTACATTCATAGCTTTGATTGAAGAGGTTCGATACTAAAATGCTTATTCTGCATAACGATCTTGAGCTTAGCCAACCCGCTATCATCTTAAAAGGAAATAGCCCGTTCAAAGGAGAACGAGCTCATTTGTAGTGCCACGCTACTTGGGGTCGGCTGCAGCGAATGGTCATACCGCTACTCTGGTCAATCATCGTGGCAAGATGATCTATCAAGTCTAAAATATGATCACTCATCTTGGCAAGCAATTTGTCCTTGGTTTAAATATGCTAAGATTGAACGAAACGACACCTATCAATCATCGACTGATATGGATTTGAAGAGAGCCATATGATTGAGCTCAATAGTTTACAGAAGGTCATCGATCAGAATACAGTAATTGATATTGAGGCTCTGAAAGTAGAAGCCGGAGAGATCGCAGCCCTTGTTGGACCGATTGACAGCGGTAAAGAGACATTACTAGAGCTCCTTACCGGTCAATCCCGTCCGACGGCGGGTGAGGTCATGTTAGTGGGATTTGATCCACGTGCGGAAAAGGATCAGTTTAGCCGCAAGGTCGGCGTTTTATTTTTGGAGGACAATCTCTACGAGCGCATGTCTCCGGAGGGAAATCTCAAATTCTATTGCCGGCTTCGCCGTCTCCCCAAAGCGCGTATTGCAGAAGTCTTGAAGAATGTAGGTCTAGCCGACCACGCCGATGTTAAAGTTGAAAAACTACCTTCCAATTTAAAAAGGCGTTTGGCTTTTGGACGAGCGATTCTACATTATCCCAGAGTGCTCCTCCTTGTTGAGCCCTTCGCAAATTGTGATGATACAAGTGTTTCTTTGTTGAGTGGTCTAATTCGCCAGCTGGCTGCGGATGGAGTTGCAACGCTCATCTTTGCCGAGGACACCGCGAAACTTGATCCGCTCTGCGATATGATCTATCGTCTCGAAAAGGGTCGGGTTGTCGATGCCTACCGACCCGGTGATGAACCTCGTGCCGGTCTTCCCTTCATGATTCCGGCCAAGCAGGAAGGCAAAGTGGACTTAGTCGACCCGACGGATATCCTGTACGTCCTGGCTCAAGATGACCGGGCGTTTCTACAGACGACTGAGGACCTTCTACCAACGCAGTTCACATTAGCCGAGCTTGAGCAGCGCTTGTCCCGTAGCGGTTTTTTTCGCGCCCATCGTAGCTATTTAGTGAATTTACAGCATGTCAAAGAAGTAATCCCTTTCACCCGAGATAGCTTCACCTTGAGATTGAAGGATGAAGCCGGCACTCAAATCCCCCTGAGCAAGTCGGCTGCTCGCGAGCTACGGAAGCTATTAGATTACTGACCCATTTCCCCGCTTAAAGCAAAAAATTTGCTACAAGAATGACATTACCTCCACCTTGTCATTCCGCGGAAGCCATGCAATGGCGACCGATCCATCCCTAAGATCATCTACTTCAAATGAGCCATCATTGAAATCCTGGTCGCTTCACTAAATTGAATGAAATCCAGGTTTCCTAAGTTTTCATCATCAAGTGATAGCGCGTGTATTGGCGATTACTCATCGAGATGGTCATTTAGGCCATTTTCCCGCTTGATGAAGCGACCAAAATAACGGGTACTTCACCCCCATCTTTAGGTCGTTTGCCGGCTCCATAAGCCGCTCGCCGCTTTTTTAATGCAAAGCGATTTCCTTTCTTATATGCTGTAGCCAGAAATTCGATGCGGAACGAGGCGAAAGCCCAACAACTTGAAAAGGAGAAATACAATGTCACCAGAATCAACCGTAAATAAGCTCAAGAAAATCAAGTACACCACCCTTGGCCCGATCATTGGCGCCGGCATCGCTTTGCTCCTCTCCGAACTCGGTCTCGAGGTCGAAATGAGCGTGGGCTACGTCCTTGGCTTATGCATAGGTCTTAGCATCGACAACCACAAGAATAATAAGCTTGCATAGATAGTAGGTTTTGGCAGATAGAAGCCCAAGCTCACTTACTCGCCAATTGGCACACATAGAAAATGGGAGTAAAACAATGAGAGCGATAGAAGTTCAGAATCTGACTCGAGATTACAACGGCCTGCGTGCCGTAGATGGCATCAGCTTTGCCATAAAACCCGGAGAGATCTTCGGTTTCTTAGGTCCGAACGGGGCTGGCAAAACAACGACCATCAAAATGCTCACCGGTCAGCTACGTCCTACCTCTGGGACGGCACAGGTAATGGGTTGCGACGTTGTCGAGGATCGACAGCACCTTAAACCACAGATCGGCGTGGTATTTGACAGTCAAAATCTCTACGAACGTATGTCTGCTCGCGATAATCTACGCTTCTACGCCCGGCTATACCGGGTAAAGAAAGCTCGAGTGGAGGAGGTGTTGGCCCAGGTAGGCATGAGCGATCGGGCAGGCGATAAAATGAAAACCTACTCCAACGGCATGAAGCAGCGGATCCTCATCGCCCGAGCTTTGCTCCACAAACCGAAGGTGCTCTTCCTGGATGAACCCACCCGCGGCTTGGATCCCAACGTGGCTCGAGATCTTCGGGCCATCGTTACCGATCTCGCCGAGCAGGGCATGACGGTCTTTTTGACTACCCACTACATGGAAGAGGCCGACCAGCTCAGTGATCGGGTGGCCATCATTGACCAGGGGCACATCGTCGCCCTGGATACGCCCGAACGCCTGAAGGCAAAGCACGGCAAAGACGAGAAAATTACCTTAGAAGATGTGTTCGTCCAGCTTACTGGAAGATATCTGGGACGAGGGAGTGAACAAACATGAAAGCCTTTTTGGATAACCTATACATGGCCTGGGTGATCGCCTCGAAGGATATTGTGGACGCCCTGAAGAACAAGGCGACCCGCACCAATATCATCCTGATGATGGGCATGGTGGTGTTTTTCTACTGGACTTCCACCTTGCGACCCTTTGACAAGCGAATCGACACGGCCGTCTACGATGAAGGCAATTCCAGCCTGACGATTGGAACAGCAGAGTTAGCTGATGGCTACACTTTTAGGTTTTACGAGGCAGCCTCCATTCATGAGTTGGAGAGAATGATGGGCTACAAGCAGCTTGGGGTGGTTATCCCCGCTGATTTCGAACAGATTCTAGCATCGGGCGGTGAACCGACGCTTTCCGGCTACATCTTGTGGGTTCATCGCGCGCGGGCGGCTGAATTGGAAGCCAAATATAGCGCGAAGTTCACCGAGTTACTCGGTCAACCAGTACGGGTCGAGATTGGGGAGAACTTCGTCATCCCCGCCCCCGACGTGGAATCTTCTGGCGTGCATTTTAGCATCCTCTTAGCAACCTTATTCGTGGCCATCAGCCTGGTGCCCGCCCTTATGCTGGAAGAGAAGCGCACAAAGACATTAGACGCGCTGCTGGTCTCTCCATCCAGCGCCGGTCAGGTGGTGTTGGGCAAAGCCCTGGCCGGGTTGTTTTACGTCCTGCTGGGTGGCGGTTTGTTCTTTGCCCTTCACTGGGCTTACGTCACCAATTGGGGGCTGGCGCTCCTGGCGTTCCTGGGCTTCGCGATGTTTTCCATTGGGTTGGCTCTGGCGATGGGCAGCTTTATCCAATCCCGGCAGCACATGCTCATCTGGATGCTACCCATCACGTTCGTCCTGATAGTTCCAGCGATCTTTTCCCAGGAGCCCAATCTGGCGCCGGACCTGAAGGCGGTATTCTCGTGGCTCCCGACCTCAGCACTGGTGAGAATATTCCAGTTCTCGTTATCGAGCAGCGCGCCGTTGGATCAGCTCTTGACCAATCTGGCTGTTGCGCTGGGAGGTACCGTCCTGGTCTTTGCGGCGGTAGTATGGAAGGTGCGCTGGTCGGATAGATAACTTTCAGCGATCAGCTATCAGTTGTCAGTAGAAAAGCTGATGGCTGACAGCTGATTGCTTTGAAGCTATAGGAAGATTATCCAGAAAGAAGGTCACTCAGACTATGAACAGATACAGAAACAAGATCCTAGACAGCATGCATTATATTTGGACCATCACGTCAAAAGACATCTTGGAGTCGCTCAGGAACAAGCTCATCATATCCCTGATCCTGGGTATGGGCTTTATGTTGCTGATGCCCAAGTTGATGGGGTTGATGCTGATCCCGCCGGAAACCCCGGTACTGGTGTTCGACCCTGGGGAGTCGCGCCTAACTACCGAGCTGGAGGTCAGCGATCAGTACCAGGTGCAGCGAGCGAGATCACTGGCAGAAGTGGAACAGGTTATCGGGAGTATGGGGTTTGGCCTGGGCGTGGAGTTTGGTCTGGCGATACCGGCTGATCTCGACCAAGTCCTAGAAGCTGGTGGACAGCCCGAACTTGACGGTTACGTGGCTTGGGCTAATCGCAGGCAGGCCTCCCAATTGAAAACCGATTTCGAAGAGCTGTTCGAGGAGATGGTGGGTCAGCCGGTGCGCATCAACACTGAGGGAAACATTGTGTATCCCCCCTCTGATTCAGGGTTATGGCTGCTTATGGTCACGATAACGCCTGTGATCGTAATCCTCATAATGGGCATTCAACTGGTACCGGCGCTGCTCTTCGAGGAAAAACAGACCAAGACCATGGATGCATTGCTGGTCTCTCCTGTCAGCTACAACCAGGTGGTGGTGGGGAAGGCTTTGGCGGGGCTGTTCTACGTCATTGTAGCAGCCAGCGTAGTGTTCGTCCTCAATTGGTCCGGGGTGGTCCACTGGGAGATGGTGCCGCTGTTCATGCTCGGTATTGGTATATTTAGCGTGGGGGTGGGTCTTGTGCTGGGCAGCTTCTTCGAGCGCCAACAAGACGTGGTCGTTTTGACGATGTTGCTCATTGTGGTTTTTATCGGCGCCTTATTTGTCAACATGTTGGACTTGGATATTCCCATGGTCGTTCAGGCCATACTTCCCTGGGTCCCCTCCGTGGCATTGGCGGAAATCCTCCGATTCGTTTTCCTGGAAAACATACCGTGGGAGGAGGCTCTGCTGAAATTGGGTAGCGTTTTGGCGATTTCCTTTCTGCTCTACGCAGTAGTTGTCTGGAAGGTTCGGAGGTCGGACCGGTGAGGAGTATTCAATGGAATTAATAGCCAGCTTGGATTCAACCTAACTATACAACAAGCGTACGGTTCAAAAGCATTCGCACCTCTCCTTGATATTTATCGCTCATAACCTCCGGACTATGAGATCGAATCCCAAATCACACCCCAAAACGACAGAATGTCCTGTTTCAAGATCCTTGAAAGCTGGGTTTTGACTAGGTAGCCATTGAAATTGAAGCGCGAGTCCACCTTCTCACTAATTGTCTCGAAAGCTCTGGTGGAAATCCGGTGAGAGATGGCGGGCATCAAGCCAACCATTGCACCGGAGTCGGTATAGAAGATCTCCTGAATCATAACCCGACGAGCGCTAGAAGTCTTATGAGGTAGTCGTTTTTTACTGTGATGACTACGCGAAATCACGTATCTTCCGTGTTCTAGGATTCCGATAGGCCCTTTGCTCCGGCAAGCTGAATCCAGGCGATTATGGTCTTAATGGGCAAAAACCAACGTCTAGTCGGCTGT
>JBARZW010000009.1:0-2878 GCA_049650305.1 Promineifilaceae bacterium (SeqCode) | reverse complement strand
CTGCTTCACGTCCTTGCCGACCGCTTCGACCTTCCCCGCGATATCCTGTCCCGGAACGCCGTTCTTTGGCTTGCGCAGCCCGGACGCCATGCGCATGATGTAAGGCACGCCTCTCATGAGGATCCAGTCACTGATATTGACGGCAGCCGCGTGAACGCGTACCAGCACCTCATCGTCTTTGACCACCGGCTTGTCGATGTCCTTGAGTTCTAGAACATCATCAGTTGACCCGTACTTGTCGTGGACGATCGCCTTCATGGTGTTTTCCCGATCCGCCGCGGGTGTGGACATAGTATGCCTCTCTAGGGAGCGGATTGTCCGCGAGCCGTTTCGGTTCGGCCAAGGATGACCGCGGGCCTGGTTTTCTAGGAGCCCTCCGTGGTCGGCGTTCTAGATGGTGATGACGGTTTTTCCCTGGGTGTGTCCCTCTACGACATAAGCGAGAGCCTCAGGGGTCTCGCTCAGCGGATATGTTCTTTCGATGATGGGTGTAACCTTGCCGGATTCAATGAGTTCCTTCAGAACAACCAGGTCCTCATTGTTCGGGAACGAAACGAACATGCGTATTCTCTGGCTAAAGAACGGTGACAACACTTGCCCTCTGATCGAACGACCCAAACCATTGAGCCAAGGACCGCCACTGCCACCGACAAGTACAAGAGTCCCCTTGGGTTCTAGCACGCCCCTGAGGTGTGACAACGAACGGTTCCCGGCGATGTCGATTATCAGGTCATAGCGCTCGCCACTCTTGGTGAAGTCCTCTTGGGTGTAGTCAATGACATGGTCTGCGCCGATCGATCGGACCATGTCCACATTCCTCGTGCTGCACATGCCGGTCACCTCAGCGCCGAACGATTTCGCAATTTGCACCGCGAACGTTCCCACGCCTCCCGATGCACCGATGATCAATACCTTCTGCCCTGGCTGTATCTTTCCCGCATCGCGAAGACCATGGAGGGCGGTAGCGGCGGAGGTAGTTATGGCCGAAGCTTGCTCAAACGTGAGGTTGGCCGGCTTTATCACGAACTTGTCCTCTCGAGCACACGCAAACTCGGCGCAGGCGCCGTTGCACGTACCGAAAACCTCATCACCTGGCTGAATCTGCTTCACGTTCTTGCCTACAGCCTCAACGTGCCCTGCCATATCCGTTCCCGGAACACGGTTCTTCGGTTTGAGCAGCCCGATCACCGGGCGCATGAGGTACGGCACGCCTCTCAACATGAGCGCGTCCCCTGCGTGGAGGGCCACTGCGTGAACGCGTACCAGCACGTCGTCATCCTTGACCACCGGCTTGTCGATCTCCTTGAGTTCTAGAACATCATCCGCGGATCCGTACTCGTCTTGGACGATCGCCTTCATTTTTTTCTCCTCCTTTCTTAATTGTGTGCTTTCGATTGTTCTGATTATGGTTTATTGCGCGCGTAATGGTCCGTATTTTGTTTATACAAGCGCTTTCATTTTCTTATATGATAAAAATTACTTTTAAGGTTGATCATATTTTGCCTCAGAAGCAAATCAGAAATTTTGGAATTCGCGCGCATCTGCTATTCTATTCTATGGTGCTATCAGTGTAGGGACAATCACGTATTTAGCTTGGTTCTTACGTAGGAGTCATAGAGTACGAGTATTTAGAAAAATGAATATTGCACCTCTGAGCTGGGAATGGGAGAGATCCTGTGATCCTAGAAAGGGGTATGTATCATCTGAGAGAGACAGCAAGATGGATGGAGTTCTATCCTTATTCAGGGGATAGGAAGTACTAAATGTTCAATCACAGATTTATAGATGAAGTAATAACGGAGGTGGTGATAAGATGGCGGAGAAAAAACCTATCGTCAGAGTGTATTTCGCGAAACTCAAGGAAGCATGGTTTCAGCTATCTGAAAAGGAACAGATAGAGTTCATGCGTAAGGATAACGAGAAATTGGAAGAACTCGGGTGCACGTTTACGACATATGACTGCAGTTGGTCAAACGACGAGTGGCAGTTTTTTGCGGTCGAGGAATGGCCAACCATAGAAGCTATAGAGAAGTTTGCCAAATTCCAAGAAGAAGAACTAGAAATATCCAGGTATGTTGAATCGAAGACTTTTTTGGGCACTCGTGTAATTGAAGATTATGGTAAAGAATGAAACTTAAGGCAATGGAGACCTAGACCAATTATCAGATAGGTCAATGTAAGAGTTATTCATTTACTTCTGGGTTAGAATGTAAACACATCACGAGTTTCCTCCAAAGGGAAATTTGTAGGAACCGGTGCATTCGCCATAACGGCATCACATTAATTCTGAGATTGGCTGGTGTGAGTAAAGAAATCGGACATGTTCTGGACTCATGATTGGTCTAATCTTGGCGCAGTTTTACGATCAGTTCTGATGGCATTTTCCAGAGGCCAGCTAACTGTAAGTGGCTATAAGAAGTCCGATCCGCGGTTTTGCGGCTCTCTGATTGGACATATCTGTCTAGCTCCCGAGACCTCAATCGGTCGCTAATTCCTGAGGCTTTGGCGTCACCTGCCACATGGCGTGATATATGTTCACCTGCGACTGATGGCCGAGGAAGCTGGCGTGCGTCAGGATTAATGCCATTTACCAGATTATAGTATGACCAAGATTATTTTGCGATCAAATATACGGTTATAAATTTAGACCCCAAATCCCCGCCCAATATATTCCCTGCAGTTGGTCAGTTTTAGGCCAACTGCCAAGCTGAGTTGCTCTTGCAATTCAGCCGTTCTCGGCGATAAGCCTTCGACGGCCGGTTCCGAATAGGAACTGGCCGTTTTGCGTTAAGCAGTTGGCTTATTTTTTGACTAACTGCCAAGCTGATTCGTGGCGAAGTAATCGGGAGAAGAAATCACCACGACTACGTCCCAGTGC
>JBARZW010000008.1:0-8530 GCA_049650305.1 Promineifilaceae bacterium (SeqCode) | reverse complement strand
TTTATCCACCCGATAGACATCGTGCAGTTCCCGGGGCCCGTCGATGCTGATGCCGATGAGGAAGTTGTGTTCCTTGAAGAAGGCGCACCATTCGTCATTGAGCAGGGTGCCGTTGGTCTGCATGGTGTTCAAAAAGGTCATACCCGGCCGGCGATGCTTCTCTTCCAATTCCATGGCCTGGCGGTAGAAATCGAGGCCCATCAGCGTCGGTTCTCCACCCTGCCAGGCCACCGCCACCTGGTTTACCTGGTGAGCTTCGATGAGCTGGCGGATGTAGCGCTCCAGCAGCTCGTCGTCCATGCGGAACTTGCTACCCGGGTAAAGCAACTCCTTATCCAGGAAGAAGCAGTAGGCACAGTCCAGGTTGCAGATAGCGCCGGTGGGCTTGGCCAGCAGGTGGAAGGCCTCCGGTGTACCGGTCGGAATGGCGAATTCCGTCTGTTGAATAGTTTGCGTGTTTTTCAGGTCAATTACTGTCACAATATCTCGTCTCTGCACCGGATCGAGCTGATCTTCTTAAGGTCGTCTAGCTTCCAAGTTCCCTCGTAGTACGGGCGGCGTGAGGTGTATATTGTACTTGATCTTTCCGGGATGCGGATTCAGCGGCTAAGGTACCAGTTCCGGGCGCTGCCAGGCACCGTCAATAAGCTCCTGGCTTGGCCCGTACGTGCGCAACACGATCCAGAAAGGGCCTTCCGGTGCAGGCAACCAGTTGCTTTCCTTGTCGTTACCCGGTGAGTTGGCTGAGATATAGATGGTGAGAGAGCCGTCTGGGCTTTGCTGAAGACCAGGCGTTTTACTACCAATTGAGTAACGATCAATCGCGTTGTCCACCAGCCACCGCTGTGGTAACCGGTACATGGTCATCGACCAGAAATACTTAACCGGTGGTAGGTTCCCCGCCGGGAATGTTAAAGTGTAAGAGGCTTTGCTGCCGTCGGTTACTTCGCCGTTGGCATCGGTAGGTTTAGCCAGATAGACCGCTTGCGTCGGCCAGTTGCCAAAGATGCCAACATAAACTCCCAAAGCCCGGTTTACGTAATCAAGGCCGATCATATCTCGTGTGCCAAAAAAGTCAGACGGATTGAAGTCTGATTTACTCAGCCGATCCAACTCAGCCTGCGCGTCTTCGAGCCCCTGCTTGACTGCAACCTGCAATTTGGGGGCGAGATTCTGGTTAGGCCAGGGCGCGCCGGCCTTTACGCCGATAGCGGCCAGTCTGTCGTGCATGGGCTTGTCGTCCGGGTGCGGTGCGACATACGCCAACAGGAAGTTGATATAGCGCCAAAAATCATCGGTGGTTTCAGCGCCTTCAACCCACACGGGCCAATCAATTCTTGGTGCGGTGGGGAGCGCTGGCTGGTTCAGGTAGGCGCTAAGCGGCTGGAGTTGATATGATGCTTGAATCTCCTGAACACGGGCCAGGTCGGCCACGTCCATAAGCTGGGTACGGCTGAGCGAGCCAACGAAGGGTGTCTCTCCCCGAATGATACGCTTGATGCCCGCCGGCATGTTGCCTTGCCAGTCGGGCGAAACGAACATGACGTTTACGCCGTTGTTACCGTCTAAGACCGAACCGGGATTGTCCAGCACGTACCCCAACAGGTCGTTCCACTGGCTGGTGATATAGCGGTCGGCCTCAACTTGGGGCAGGGTCAACACCCAGGGTTCGGCACGTAGGTCGAGCCAGGCATAGGAGTAGGGGGTGTCGTTGTTTGGGGTGACAATGTCGGTATCCTGCGGCGCAGAGATTCCCAAGTGCAGCCACTCGCCAAATTGATGTCCTTCGGCAACGGCTTGTAAATACATGGTACGGTAGTACATGACCAGCGGAAAGGCAAAAATGTAAGTTTCCTTGGCGATAGCTCTAGCTTCTTCAGGGGTTAGATTATGTTGCGTCATATTTATGCTTCTTTTTGGCTCTATATGTTGGAGGACAGCCAGTCCTCAAGCAACTGCAAGTTGCCGACTGGCTGTCCACACTGGCACTATACTTTCTCAATATCCGGCAAAATCCAGCTTTTATCCAAAAAGGCTTGCTGGGGCGAGTACAGCCTGAAATAGGGGAACCAGGCTTTACCAGCTGCGGTGGGAATCCAGTTGACTTCCTTGCCAGCAGGGGCAGCCGGTCCAAAGAAAAGGTCCAATGAACCATCCTGGTTGACCAACAAATCCATCCGCGAGGAACGGTCGGCGACTTGCTGCTCGTTTCTGATGATGCAGCGGGTGTCCACATCGTATAGAGTCATCGACCAGAAAGCCTCGGCCGGGACATTGGCCGGAATGTGCAGTACGTAGTTCACGCCGCCGTCCAGCCAGTCACCCTCACCGTCCCGGTAGCTGGCGAGATAGACCTGTCCCCAGCCAATCTCCTGACCGTGCATGGCGATATCATTCGTCACGGCTTCGTAGAACCAGGCGGCCCGGCCGTCCAGGGCATCATAGTGCTCCCAGCGCTGATCAGGCGGCGCTACGGTTGCGTACTCCCAGCGCGAACCCTTCACGTATTGCGATGCTTCCAGACGCGGATTAAAGAAGTCATTGGCTTTGGCCATCGCCTCGCCGACGAAGACAGCTTCGGTCAATATTTTGGTCTGTCGTTCATCCGGGTTGAAGGGCACCCTTTTTTCAATGCCCAGTGGCTTGAGCATGGCCATGAAAAGGCGATCTCGCTCAGCCACCGGCTCGCGATTCAAGATGTCGGCCAGGCGAACCCAGTGTTCCATGCCGCGGGGAGCTGCGGCCAGCCAGGGTTTTCCTTCCGGCCGTATGTAGCCGCGTGGCTTTGGGTTGTCCTTTTCTGAGAAGGGGTAGATCTTCACCTTCTCGAGTAGGGCCAGGCGCTCCTCGGCCGATTCCGGCATCAGGCGGATGCCAAGAAGAATGTTGTTGGTCGGTGATTGAAAGACGCTGAAACCCTCTACCTCAGGTACCGGTTGGCCGGGCCCGACAAAGAGGTATTTGCCCGGTTTAGTAATTTGGGTAATGCCAATTTGCCAGGCATCGTGGGCAGCGCCCCGAATCTCGCCCTCCGGCATTTCGGCCACAAACGGCCCTTCCTTGTCCAAATCGATGAACGGTATTGCGTAGGGGGTAGTGGCGTTAAAGGTGAGGCCACCTAGCTTGTCCTCATAAGATTCGAAGTAGATGATCTGGCCGTTCCTGGCCCCCAGTTGAACGTTGTGAGAATACTGCCATTGAGCAAACGAGACGATGGGGATGGCCCAGATATAGGCCTGGCAAGCCCGCTGGAAATCCATCTCATCGAAAAGCTTTGTATAAGTTTTCTTCGTGGGATACCCATTGGCGAAATCCTGGGTAAAGGTCAATGTTCCTATTCGCGTTTCGTAACTCTGTTTAGTCATCTTCCTGTCCTTTCTCGGATAAAATTTGACTGGTCTAGTCTAACGGTCCAGGACCCGGCTGCGGTTGCCGTAAAGGGTGCCGCCGTCGATTGCCAGGTCTATGATGAAGGCGACAGTTTCTATAAACTGAATTATCAATAAGAACAAGTTCAGAGATTGTCCGGGTAGGGGCGTACAGAGGTTCGCCCCTACCTGAAGATAATGGGCTAAAGTAAGAAGAGTCTCTACTCTGCGCTCTCGACGATCTCCAATTCATCCGGCACCGTCTCGGCCATCGCTTCGTTGTCTACCAGCTCTTCGGCCGCATCCAGGTGCTCTTCCACCATTTGCCGGACGACCACCTCGCCGCTGTACTTGGCGTCCATGCGGGCATTGAGGGTGTCCCAGTCGGCCTCTACGATGAGGACGGCCAGGGCCGAGTCATCGTAGGTCATATTTTCGCCCAACTCCTTGAGCAGCTTGTTCTTGATGCCGCGATCGAACATGGAGAAGGCTGTGCCCAACGCCGCGCCGGCGACGATCCAGCCGGCCGGACCAAACAACAGGGCGAAGAGTAGGCCAATCAGGCCGCCTTTCAGGAAGCCTTTGCCGGCCGGGTCATCCTTGGTCTGGTGCAGCTTGATTTTGCCCTTTTCGGTTTTTGTGATGGCCACGGCATCTTTGAGTTATACCACTTTTTCTTTTACTAGTATGCGTATTTCCGACAGCGTGGTCTCGGCCGTGTCTGGGGGTATTTGACGACTATGAAGTTGTACGTATCTAGTTTCGCAGAACTTTCATTCTGCTATGCAATTATCTGCCTTATCTGCGCACACGGTCTCGATTACCGTAACCACCGCCGGCGTACGCGCCAATATCACCGAAAAAGGCCAGGGCCATGAACAGCCAGTCAAAGCCAGTCACGCCGCCGTACGCGACCAGGACGTACATGAGGGTAGTCCAGGGCAAGAACAGAATGCCCAGAATTGGCCAGATCGCGCTATCAAAAGCGACTCCTACCCAGCGGTCAGGATCAACAATCCACCAGATGACGCTGGCAATCCGGGGGCCAAGAAATATGAGAGCCGTATAGAAGCAGCACATGTTTTCCTCCTTAAGGAATTGAAATAAAGATAGTCGAATGTGGAGTTGCTAATCAGGCATGACCAGCCAGAGTGATGACACCGACGTCAGCCAGACCGTTCAGCATGAGTTGGATCGCCAGTGCTCCGAGAAAGATACCTAAGACCACCTCTAGCAGATTGATGGTCGCTTCCGACAAATAGGGAGCAACTCGATCGGAAAATAGCAGGATTCCCAGGTCAATGACCATAACGATAGCGATCAGGACCACGACGGCGATGGAGCTGGGCAGATCTTTAACTTCCGATGAGGCGACGACCAGGGTCACGATACCGACTGGATTTAGGGTTAAAGGAATGGCCAGGGGTGAGATGGCCAGGCTCATGGGATCTTCTGCTTCACCTTCGGCAGAGGCGCCTTTCGGTTTGCCACCACCCATGACCATGTTCAGAGCCAGGAGCAGTAGGATAATGCCGCCGATGATGTTGAGCGCACCGATGGAAAAGTGCAGCACCTGCTGAAGCAGCGCACCGAGCACAAACATGCCCACGCCCACACTGCCGGCAACGATCACAATCCGGCGGGCCATTGCCCGGCGGATGTCCTTATCCAGGCCCGCAGTCTTGGCCATGTAAACCAGCAGTACTTTGATCGGTCCCATGCCGATGAATAAGGCCATGAAACCTTCAGCTAAAGAAAAAGTAAACATAATTTCCCTCTATTTCGTGAAGACGACGATTATGACGGCGCAACTGCGACTTCCACCGATGCCGAAGCCTCTTCTTCGCGTTTCTTCCGTTCGGCCGGCCACAGGAATAGCACCAGCAGCAGCAGCGCCAAGCCGACGGCGATGGCTGCCATCCAGTTGATGGCGTTGAACCCGATGGTGCTGGCCAGGTAGCCGCCGATCAACGCTCCCAGGAAGGAGCCTGAAGCCGATGCCGCGATCACCCAGCCACTGGTTTCGCCGGCCGGAATGGCGGCGAAGCGCATACCCACCACGCCTTGTGAGATGCGCGAGAATGGGTTGCTCTGGTACAGGATCTGCATGAAGGCGGCGGCAAGCAGAATCGGCGAGTTGGCCATCATGCCCACGAGGGCCATGCCAAGCGCGCCGATGAGACGGATCACGGTGGCGGCGGTTTGGACCGGCATGCCACCCGATTTTGCCATCCAACGTCCGGCCACGATGAACAAGCCTATGTTGAACAGACCGGCCAACGAGATCATGGCCGACGTGGTCTGCTGGTCCATGCCGTACACTTTGGGCAGGATGTTGGCGATTTGAGCGTTGATGCCGTTGCTGCCCACCGAACTCAGGGTCAGGATCAACAGGTACAGGCCAAAGGTTGAGATCAACACCTGCTTTAGGCCGAACGATTTCTTCGCGGCGCCGACCTGGTCGTCCGGCTTGTCCTCTTGCAGCGCAATGCGCTTGGCTGGCCCGGCCGTCGTGAACCAGGTGAGCACGGCGCAAATCAGCATGAATACGGCGGCGATCATGAAGCGCGAGCTGAAATCCAATTTGGCGGAGATGGCCGCAGCCAGTAAGGCGCCGCCGATCACCTGACCGACAGGTTGGAGCAGGTTCAAGACCGTCAGCCGGCTGGCCTCTAACTTCTGAGAAAGGTTGGCGCCCAGCACAAAAACCGGTCCTACGGCGTTGATCGCGGCCGCGGAAATGCCCAAGACGATGGCATCCAGAACGTAGATGGCTTGGGATTCAGCGGAGAGCGAGTACATAAAGAAGCCCAAGGCCATGCCCAGCACCCCCAGGCTAAGAACCAGGCGATGGGCGCGGTATTTGTCGGCGAAACCGCCCAAAACCGGCGCCAGCACCGCCGCCATGCTGATGATGGCCATCACGATACCGGCATCGGCTGCGTTACCGGTCGATTCGGTCACGAAGGATGGGATGAGCAACGAGATGAAGGCAGCCCAACCGGCACCGGCAGCGATAAATGAGATCATCCACCACTCAAAAGACGAGCCTTTTTCAATAGGGGATTTTGCTGAACTATTTAGGGCCATTATCGTTTACTCCTCCAATGGACTTGGACTAATCGTTTCAGACTTATGATGTGATCTAGCATGCCGGAAGGTTTCTAACAACTGCTCCGGCGGATCTCCTTTCACCACATAGTCGTCAGCTCCAGCTTTTAAGGCCGCATCAAGCAAGCTGGATTCATTACCAAGGGCTAGGATGTGAATACATGGTGTATTTGCCCTTATTAGCGGCACGAGCTCAGCTAACGTTCTGCCAGGAAGGTCCCAATCAACGATCAGTAAATCGGGGTGGGTACTGTCGAGCAGAGCTAGCATACCTTCCGTCTCGCTAGCGGCGCCGACGACGACAACACCTGGCTCCTCACTCAACAGCAATTCGATTGACAGCCGGAGATCTGCGCGTTCAGTAGCGAGTAATATTAGCAAGAATGCCGCCCTCGGTGATGTTATCGTCCAGGTAGTGATACGCGAGCAACTGGGGACTAGACGGTCAATGGAAGGAACGCATCTACTCCATGTGTAGCATAGACCATTCTGTCAGATCTCAACACGGCCGAATGATATATTTTTTACCTGGATCATGATCCAGGTAATGGGATCGGGAAGAGGTGGTCCAATCAGAGCGGCAAGGTGACCAAGTATGCGATGCTGGGTTTGAAATACGCCCTTAAATCCAGTCGTCGTGCCTAATCATGACATTAAATCGTGAAAGGTTGGTGGGCATGAACCAAGAAGGTCATGGAATCGTGATGGGATGGTGGGCAAGGCAGCTAGAAGCGATTGTTGAACCTGCAACCGTTTGTAAATTCTTCGCTGCCTTGCCCAGATTCGAAATGAGGACGTTTTGTGATGTTGGGCAAGGCAGCTAGAAGGGGTTGTTGAGCCTTAAACCGCTGGCAAGTTCTTCGCTGCCTTGCCCCTACGAAAGGTCCCATGTTCTGGTCGCCTTGCCCAATATTGAAACGAAATTGCTCAGCCGCTATCTCATTCTGCTGATTATTGAATCCAGGTTCTCCCGGTCATCCTTCCATCGTTCTGGATTGGCCCGGATATACTGGCGAATGGCATTCAATTCCCTTTCGTTTCGGACAATTCGTTCATAATACCCACGTTGCCAGAGTTTTCCACCTGGTGTGTGCCTGAGGTTATTTATACGACGAGTCACCATCGATTTGTACGTACCAATGATGGTCGAAAGTGATCCAGACCTGGGATATCCAAATACCGATGGCTGGGAAGAGCCTGCCCCTTTCCTCTTTACTAGAACGACAATACCGTGGAGGTGGTTCGGCATGACGATCCATTCATCAAGGATCACGTGTTCGGCGCATGGTAGGTTTGGAATGTGAATCCAGGCATTAGTGGCGATGACCTTAAAACTTAGGTCGTTGAAAATAGACTCCCGTTGGTGGGTGCAAATGGTTACGAAATATACGGCCGGTGTCGAGTAGTCCCACCCTTTCAACCGGATTGACCGTCTACGGTGTTTATAGGGATCGTATTGTTGGCCCACGAATGTATTGTAACATGAACCGCCCTGTCAAAATTATCCCCCCTGAAGATCAACGACCGTAGGGGCAAGGCGACCAAGAAAGCGATTCAATTTTGAACGAGATCTATCCTGTCTGGTCAACTTGCCCGCTATTGTTTGGATCAGGGCGAGGCAGCGAGATTGAGGACATCGTTTTCTGAATTGGTGGTGTGCTGGGCAAGGCAGCTTGAGCGAGGAAATCGTGTTCTGAATTGGTGGTGTGCTCTACGCCGCCTTGCCTACAGAAGGTTGTGTTTCAGGGCGATGGTAGCGGCTTCGGTACGGTTGTTGGCCCCTAATTTGGAAAGGATATTACTCACATGAAGGCGCGCTGTGGATTGACTGATGGTCAACTGCTCCGAAATCTCGCGGTTAGTCTTGCCGCTAACGATGAGGGCCAGGACTTCCCGTTCGCGGGGGGTGAGATCATAGTTCTTCTGAGGTGGTTTAGTGGCCGCCTGGACGAGAGCCTGGGCCGCGGCCGCATCAAGGGTAGAGTGCCCATGGTAGGCATCCCGAATCGCTTCGGCCAGCTTATCAGCATGGACATCTTTCAGCAGGTAGC
>JBARZW010000007.1:0-1500 GCA_049650305.1 Promineifilaceae bacterium (SeqCode) | reverse complement strand
CCTTTTTGCTCTCGTATCTTTGCTTCTATCTCCTCCAAAGACATGCGCAGACCCATCGGAAAACCAACATTAGACATCACCCTTGGATCGGTCCACAAGGCGAAGTAAATACCGGCATCTGCAACATTGGCTGTTCTAATAGCCAGACGCACGGTCCGAAAAAGGTACACTCACAGTCGTCCTTTTCTATTCTAGAGTCGCTCTATCGGCCCTTCTCATGCCCGGTCCTGATCACGATCATGCAGGATACGAACTACCTCGCTGCCCATTTGTCCCAGCTTTCTGATATTGTCTTGTCCAGCCGCGAACGCCACCTGGGGATCAAAATTACCGTGGTCATCTGAGACATGAAATACATTGTCCACCACCACCGAGATGCCTCCCGCCCTGAGACCCCAGAGGCGGGCCAGGACGAAGATTGTGCTGGCTTCCATCTCGGCCGCTATGATGTTTAACCTCTTCAGATCCTCCATGTGATCTCGCCAATTGGATTGCCAGTAATCGTTGAACGATGAGCCCGGCTGAGAGTGACCGGCGTAGAAGGCATCAGATGACCTGGTGGTTCCCACGTGGGTCTCATAATCGAGCCTCTCTCCTGCCTCGATGCAGGCTTGCACCACTTCGTGATGAGCCACGGCAGGGTATTCGGGCGGTGCGTAACGATGTGAAGCGCCGTCAAGACGCATCGCAGAGTCAAATATGGCGATGTCACCCACGGCTATGTGATCCTGGAATGTCCCGCAAGTTCCAATGCGGATGAATGTCTTCGCCCCGATGCGGGCCAACTCCTCCATGGCGATAGAGGTCGAGGGACAGCCGATTCCCGTGCTCGTACAGGAGATGGGTGCACCCCGGTAGGTACCCGTATAGGTAACATACTCGCGATTCTGAGCGATTTTCTCAGCCTCGTCCCAGAAACTGGCTACAACCTCCACTCGACCGGGATCGCCCGGTAATAATACGTAGGGGGCTACGTCCCCTGACTTGCACTTGATGTGATATTGAAGGGACATAGGAGACTCCTTTTGGATTCGCAACGGGCCGTTTTACATGGACCTTATTTTACACCGAGGGCGATGATTGTCATCGGTTTCGGACAGTTGAGAGTTATTAGATTCGCGAGATTGACATGAGGGAAACATGATATCCATCACGATTCTACGCTTCTATGATTTCGATGACTACAGGGCGGACGGCATGGAATGCAGAGCGGTAAATACCAAATAGCCTTGAGTATTGCTCGTGTCGCTGAGGATCAGGTTCTACAGGAAATTCATACGAAGGCCACTCCGTTGCCGCCTGAGACGTGCTGTGAAACCCGATACCGCTTCCGGCCAGGATGGCCGCACCATAAGCGGCCTGCTCCCAGACGTTCGGCGATTGCACCGGAAGATTGAAAACGTCGGCAACGATCTGCCGCCATAGGCGGCTGCGCGCACCTCCACCCGCCATGATGATTTGTTCAGGTCTTGCTCCCAGTTCCTTCAGTACCGAGAAAGC
>JBARZW010000006.1:0-4492 GCA_049650305.1 Promineifilaceae bacterium (SeqCode) | reverse complement strand
CATGTTGCGGACGGCCTGTAGATCGTGTCTGGCGTCCACGGCCCGAAGGCTGGGGCTCTTGACCTCCCACTCTTCGCCATCGTCCTTGACGACGATGCTGCCGGCCTCGGGCGGCCTGGCATACTGGGATTGCTTGGCCTCGACCTGGTTGGTCGGGACGGTGACGAACCATAAGAAGGCGCGGACGGCCCAGTTCAGACGGACCCGGTCCTCCAGCATGCGCGAGTAACGGAGCAACCAGGGTATGACCGTGTCGAGATCACCTTCGCCATAACCGGAGCCGATGGGCCTGTTGATGGCATAGTGGAGCATGACGGCCTCGGCTTTCTCCGCTTCGGGATGATTAGGACTCATCCAGATCTTGGGATCTCCGGCCATGTCGAGCCGCTGATGATAGGCTATCTCGGTTTCCCAGTCGTTCTCAGCGGTTTCAATCTCGACGATCTCCTCCTTGGTGACGAAGCGGATGTAACTCATGCCATCTTGCTCGTTGAAGAAGAGGACGATGAACAGATCGCCGGCTCTGCTGATCTCGTCGGATACGGCCTGGAGGCGTTGATCGACTCGATTGAGGGGATGATTCCAGAATTTCTCGATGAAATCGCGATAGGTAGGAATTGAAGAGCCGAAGACGAGACCATCACCTAAGACAAAGTCGGTGGTGATATCCACGATACTCTTAGCCATCGGGTTCTTTCTCGTGGCCTCGAGGGCGTCGCGGTAGAGCTCCTGGATTTCATGTAGAGGGCGGTCGTTGGGTTGAGAGGTTAAGGCGGACCACCCAGGCGAGTCGTCGATCCGGATGGAGACGGCGCCGAGTTGTTTGATGAGCCATTCTCTTAGGGTCTCTAGTATGCTAGGCATCTATGTTTGTCCAACAAAAAAAGCCGGGATCATCGTTACGGTGATCCCGGCCAGCATATGCAAGGGTCGGTCGATTTACTGTTGTCTAATACTGCGCATCAGTATAGCACATATGTTCTAGAGTTGTCAAGGAAATGGGACGAGGGGTTGAGGACTTGGGGCTTGTGTCTGGGGGTTGGGAATCTTGGACCAGGGATCGGGACGCATCCACCTCTTCGAGATAGCTTATCTGAGCTAGAATGGCAGCTCGTCATTACTAACCCCCGATCTCATTCAACAAGTGAAGTGCCACAGACTCCGAAGATGAGTCGAGCCCGGCCGTATATATTTTCCAGGAGTTCATTGACTGCCTACTAAACCAGAATGGCGGAGCAACGAGGTCCGTCGCGATTGTCAGTCAAATTCGGCCACAACAACCGGATGGTCAGATGCCTCATTCTGGACATATCCGAATCCTGAGCACTGAAGGCCGGGCGACACAAATACATGGTCTATATCACCATCCAAGAGATCCGGCTCGCCTGACTGCTCAGCGCAGTGCTCGAGTTCTCGAGATATGATGTCGAAGCATTCTGTACCGGGATTACAATTGAAATCCCCGACGGCGATGACGTTCTCTAAACCTGCAGCGACTTCCACAAGACCGAGCGCCTGCTCTACCGGTGGATTGCTATCGAAGTGAACGACGATAACGTTGTAAGTCTCGCCGCCGGATGTAATTTGACCTTTGACCAGGGCTACCTGATCACCACCGCTCACTTTCTCTGGATTATCAGAACTCGGCAGCCCTGGTCCGCTGAACAGATGGTAAGTCTCAGGATTTTCTATGGGGTATTTCGACAACAAGGCGTAGCCAAAAGTGCCAATGCCCGTCTTTGGACCGACGTATGAATTCATGTCTAAGCACTCAGCCAGATAGCGGACAATGTCAAAATTTCCCCCGGCAATACGGGCCGTATCGCTTTCGCTCAAGGCGACGATATCGGCGTCGATCTCCTTAAGAACTTCACATTGCTCCCGGTAGCTTCTTTGCCCATCAGCGTCATAGCCTTGTTGAAGATTGAAACCGGCCACGACAAAAAGATCAACCTGCTCCGTTCCGGTTGGTTCAGGTGTTTGGAAAAATGCGCTGGCGACAGTGCAGATGCAGATGACAGTCACAAGGCCCGCGATCGCCTTTCGCGCACGCCGGCCAATCATCACAGAATCGGATCCTATCGCAGCCTTGCTGACACCTATCATCGATAGGGTCAGCACGATACCGACAAGCATATAAATCTGCCAGAAGCGATAGCGAAACAAGGGTTCTAGGACAGGATCGATGTAAGCCCAGGCACTTGTGAAGACGTTGGCCAGGATCATGATTACGGTGAATACCGAAGCCAGGCCGAATCCCAACCCGAGCTTTCGCATTGAGGGCCGTGACAAAATCATCTCCTCCGTCAGCAATCCAAAGTCGAGGAAAAGAACCGGGTAGAGGAGCAGTAGCCCCAAGAGGGCGATGTTCCAGAGTGGACTCACCTCGGGATCCAGGAAGGGATAACCGGCGGCTCCCTTGGGAAAGGCAGCCTGGTTGACCGCTAGAATGAGCGTCAGCAGAAGAACGAACCCGGCCGTTATGAATAAGGGTGTTACCGGTGTCAACCGGACCGTGGCTCTTCGGACAAGAGCCAGAAGCCAGGCGAAAGTAACCAGGCTAATTACAGAAACGGACAAGATAAGCAGATAATCGGATCCTGTCCAACGCGAGAGGACGGCCGGGCTGGAAAAACCGAAATAAAATAACAGGATTACTGACGAGATTCCAAGGCTCAGAGCGATCGTTTTACTCCGGCTGGCTACCCGTGTTTCCTCGTCGTTATCCTCGGTCGCTGGTTGCTTGTGTTGAATAACCCGAGGCAATAATATTCCGGCTCCTATTGCAAGAAAGATAGATATCGCTCGAAACCAGCCTTCGTTTGTGAGTACCATCGTCGAGCCGAGGGTCCGCAACAAAACCGACGCGGCAACTGCCAGCACCAGAGCAGTGGCCATCAATACACCGACTCCCTTGTTTCTCCGATCGCCATGATTCCAGAGTAATGCCGGAAATAGGAAGAGGAAGAGACCTGTGCCTATTCCAGCGACAAGTAGCTGAAAGCGAACGGGCAGCCAGATCTCTATCACCCGGCACAACAAGACCAGCTCTCCAAGTAGGAGCAATGTCGTCGTTCCCAGCCCTCTCTTAAAAAGAAGCAGTAAAAATGGAGATAAGAAGAGGGTAACGGTAACTATCTCTGTTGGGATACCTGTTCCTAGGACGCCGAAGGCATATATCCCGGCTATGAAGTCCGAGATGAGATGGAAGAAGAATAGGAATAGTACCGAATAAGCCAAGACGGCTTCCACGCCCCGTCTATCATCGCTGCCCATGATCAACCCCCTTTACTCGAACAAACACTGCCATTTTATTCTCTCAAATACTAGATGGGTGAACGGAAGTGGTCAATGGCTTTCTGCCAATTTTGTTTTCGTTTTTCTAGCGCAATTATGAATTCCGAACTATATAGGTCATCTATTCATGCCAATTCAAATCTCCGCTTTGAAAGAGTAATTCATATCTTAACCTGTTTAGTCTGCGATATATTGGCATATCTGTGCGATTTTGTGCGGATTTGTGGAAATTAGCCAAACATCTTTCACCGAGCCGGCACTCTGCGTAGAAAGCGAAGCTGGTGCGGGTCAATAAGCCAGCAAGTATAATGACGGTGATGTTTATTTCGCTTGGAGGTACCAGATGAAAACAGTAACCCCTCGTATGTGCATCGTTACAGGAGCGACAGGAGCCATAGGAAAGGCCATCGCCCGACAAATCGCGTCCGTTCCCGGACATAGTGTGGTCTTGGTAGGTCGCGACGAGGCTCGTACACGTCAGGCGATGCAAGAGATCATCCAGACGACGGGAAACGAGAAGGTCCGATATGAGCTGGCCGACCTGTCACGCCAGGCAGATATAGAAGCTCTCTCCGACCGCTGGCAGGGGCCATTACACGTGCTGGTCAACAACGCCGCGGTGACGCCCCGCCGGCGTCTGGAAACTCCTGAAGGACTGGAGATGCAGTTCGCCACCAATGTAATGGGCTACTTCTGGATGACAAAGATGTTTGAAGACATTCTGGTTGATTCGGCGCCTTCAAGAATCGTCAACGTAGCCAGCTACTGGGCAGGAGATCTTGATCTAAACGACCTCGAGTTTCGACGCCGTCCTTATAAAAATGGAACCGCATACCGCCAGTCGAAGCAAGCCAATCGCATGTTGACCGCTGCCTTTTCTCGTAGGCTTTCAAAGCATGGGATCGCGGTCAACGTTTGCCACCCGGGGGATGTCAATTCAAACCTCAGCAATAATCTTGGCTTTGGCGGACATGAAACGCCCGACCAGGGAGCTCAAACGCCTGTCTGGTTGGCGACCAGTACTGCCGGGCAAACGGAAAGTGGAAAGTACTTTGAGAATCGGCAGGCGACTCCAGATAGATTTGCAAGGGACGTCCTGGCCGTTGAGGAACTTTACAACACATGTCTGGCCCACTGCGAATAGCCGTCTCTGGACGTCGATTCCACTTTCATTACAGGAATCTCTATCACACCA
>JBARZW010000005.1:0-7980 GCA_049650305.1 Promineifilaceae bacterium (SeqCode) | reverse complement strand
TAATTACTCTGATGCTGATTGCTCATGGCGTGTTCTTATAGGGTTACCTCCTCTATCTCTACAAATTCCTGAACGGCGGCGGCTACTTCCTCGTCGGCCGCGATCTCAGCCAGTTGCTTTTCGGCTTTGGCCGTCAGTTCAACGGCCAATTCTTCGCCGCCAAAATGACCGACTTTGCTCTGTACTGCTTCCCAGTCGGCGTTGGTAACCAGGATGACCAGAGCCGAATCCTCACGACCTAGATTGTCCTTCAATAAAGCTCTTGCCTCACATCGTTGCTTTGAACGGCTGGAGCCGATCAGTGCGCCAACGACAGCGCCGGCCAAAATTCCAGCTCTCGTACTGGCCAATATCAAACCAATGGCCCCAACGCCAAATTCATCTTTCCACAACGTCAACCGCTGACGATGCTTAAGTCGCAGCTTGCCGTCCTCCTTTCTGTAGATGATGGCGGCCGTTTTGATATCGATCTTGTCTTGTTTCTCCAGTTCGCGCAGCTTAAGATAGATATCATCGGCCGTTTCCTTCCCCGGATAGGCGATGATGAATAAGCTTTGATTGCTCTCGTCGGTCACAAAGAGAATCCCCCATTTTTTGGTCGTTTCAAGGCAAGGGCTACCTGGCGACAACTGACGATAGGCGCGAGTACAGTGGTTAAAGCATAATAGAAACCAGCACTCGGCGACAGTGACAACTGTTATAGATCTGTTATAGATTGGTGTTATATTTTTGGGTTATTTCGAATAGTCGTGGGGAGTAAAATCCCGTCGCCAAGTTCTCATGGCCGAAAGCTCGTGATTGGCATCACTCGGGAAATAAAATCCCCAGATCAGAGGCCTTTTTTGCGGCCTGCTGGCGACTGTTGACCTGGAGCTTTTGGTAAAGATTGTAGGCATGTTGTCTTACGGTACCGTGCGAAATCACCAACCTCTGGGCAATTTCCTTATTTGTGAGTCCTTGAGCCAGAAGCGCCAGCACATCTAACTCCCGGGGCGTTAAGGGCTCGACCAGTTCTGACGACCGACCATCGACGACAGACGACGCGGGCGCGGACATCCGGCGATCGATGACAGACCCATTCTCGTCCGTCGTCTGCCGTCCGTCGTCTGACACCCGGAAGGCAGCCAGTATCCGCGTTATATACGCCAGCGCCACACCCCTTTGACTCAAGCGCACCAGCAGGTCGGCCATCTCGGGTCCCAGGTCCAGGAAGGGCCGGATGAAACCACCCGGTTCCGCCAGGGTGATGGCGCGCGCCAAAGCAGCCAGGGCTTTATCACTTTGCGATTGCTTCTGGTAGATCAGAGATTGCAGCAGCAGAATATCAATCAATTGGCGGGTGTTGTTCCGGGCTTTGTTTGTCTTCCCGTAAACAGCCAGTTTTTCTCCGGCTTCATGCAGACTGGTCTTTGATCCCTGGGCTATAAGTATCCGGCACTGGGTAATATGGGGCACTTCCAGCCAGAAGAACATAACACCGGAATCCGTTGCTAGCTCGGCCTTTTCCAGCCAGCGGACTGCTGACTCCAGGTCTCCCTGCATCAGAGAGAGACGGGCCTGGCATGACCGGGCAACGGTTATGGAGGCTGGATAGTTATTTTCCTGGGCAAATTCGAGAAGAAGCGACACCGTCGCTTCGACGGTATCTGGTTGCCCCAGAGCCTGAGAGGTAAGCGCTAATCCCACCAGGCTGTCAAGGGCGCCTGCAGTATGCAGGATGTATCGGTCGCTGACCGCCTCGGCAAAGAGGCGGGTTGCCGTATCCAGATCATTCCAGAAATAGTGGATGTACCCCTGTATATATGAGGTCCAGGCTCTTATATATCGATTGTTATTCTTGGTCGCCATTTCATGCAGTTGCCGAGCCATTGGGGCTGCATCATTGAACTCTCCGGATAGTATGTGAATAAAAATCAGCGTGCCCAGCAACTTGGTCTGGCGACCAGGGTGCGGTGTCTGTTCATCATAGAGCCATCTATTCAACCTCCGGATAGCCTCTTCTTTCTGATCAGACATCTGACTAGCCAAACTCCAGAAAACCTCAGCTTCGCCTCTAGCCAGATGGTGTGCTTTTGGAATCTGTTCCAGGGCACGATTGAGCGAGTCCAGACTGCGAGTGCTTTGTCCCTGCCAATACCAGTGATGGCCCCAGAAAAAGTCAACCTCTCCGCCTAACTGCTGCGCGGTCGCATCATCTTCCAGGATCGTCCCAACGAGCTCGAGCAGTGGGGGGATAGACTGCACCGCAAATTGATGAAACCTTACCCAGGCTTTGGCTATCAAAAGGCGTGGTCGTTGCCTGATGACACTATCCGGGAGTCTGGACATCCACTTTTCCAGAACATGCCACCGATCTTCGTCCAGCAACATACGCGCATTCTCTTCAAGCAGTTGCGCTGCTGCGAGGTCATCCCCCGCCTCCAGGGCGTGTTGCAACGCTTCATCCACCAGCCCATTTTGAGAGTACCAGGAGCTGGCTTTCAGATGAAACACTGCGATCTCATCTGCGTTGTATCGCTCCTTTAGCTCGACCGTCAGCAATTGTTGGAACAAATGATGATAACGGAACCATCGCCGTTGCCCGTCGAGGGGGATGATGAACAGATTATCCTGTTGTAACGAATCAAGAATACTTTGCGACCCAGCGGACGAAGTCCCAATAGGCGTCTCGCTCTCGGCGCCACTATCCGCTAGAACCGCATTACAGAGGGACGCGCAGAACCTGTCTAACACAGCGGTCTTGACCAGAAAGTTCTGGATTTCCAGCCTCAAGGCGGAGAGTACTTCAGACATCAAGTAATCCCATATGTAGCGGCGTTCGACCGATAGACGCCTGAGCATCTCTTGGGCATTTTCCCGATGGCGCATTGACATGGCAGCCAGTCGAATGCCGGTCACCCAGCCTTCTGTCTTCTCTTCCAGAAGGGCTGCGGCTTCCTTATCTACCTCAACCCGCAATAGCTGCTCTAAAAATTCAATCGTTTCCATCACTGAAAAACGCAGTTGCTGGGTCCGGATCTCCGTCACCTGTCCAAGAGCTCGCAACCGGTTCAGGTTGATGAGCGGGTCTGTACGGGTGACGACGACCAGGTGTAGGTGTCTGGGCGGGTGTTTCAGCAATTCGGACAATAGCGCGTCGATATTTGATTCGCTGATGACGTGATAGTCATCGATCACCAGGACAAGTCTCTGTGGCAAATGGTTCAACTCGTTGGCCAGGTGGTTGGACAAGACGCGCAACGGCGGCAGTTCAGCGCCCCCAATGAGGGCGACGGTACCATCAACAGCGTCGGGAAAAGATGTCTGAACGCAAGCCAGGAAGTAGTTTAAGAAAAGTTCCAGATCATTATCGTTTTCATCCAGGGATAGCCAGGCTGCCGGATAATCTAGCGATTCTAGCCAGGAGCTGACCAACATGCTCTTGCCGTAACCGGCCGGGGCAGAGACAAGGGTGAGCGGCCGCTGTTGCCAGCCGTCAAGTTGCTCTATCAGCTGCGGCCGGGGCACGAAATCGGCCTGGAGGGGCGGCCGGTACAGTTTAGTTTGGATGATAGGAAATGTTTCTGCCATTATTGCTAATCCCAAACAAGATTATAGTTGGTTATTGGCTCGTTTCGCTAGGTAAGGTGTTCAGGCATTGTTGCATTAAGGTGGGCAAGAATATCTGATTTCGTTGGCAAGCGACTGATTCAGATAGCTCGGAAAAACGGATGTTAAATTGCCCATTTCCGACTGTCAGCCGGACTGTATTAACATAGCCGATTCTGATGCAAAGTTCCAGAGGTCGTACGGTGAATATTAAATAGTATTTAGTCTGGATTCCATGCGTTTTCTCTACCACTTATCGCTTTCATGAAGATCCAGTAAAGCTAAAGATATTACCTCAAAAGACTTCAACCTAGGAAAGATCCAGCGGCCACACTGCACGTTGTTGCAGGTTTTCATGGAGTACCCTATATTTATTGTTCATAGCGAGATAGTGGACTACGAATTAAACACGCCGTTCACTTATCTTCGCCAGCTTGTGAAGAGCAATTGCTCTTCAGAAATGATGTCCAAGTGTTCGACATGGTTCTCCTTGGGGGCACTGTCGGGAAAACCGGCCATTCGGCCGGTTTTTGTTTTCGGGAGAATGGCGGGAGCCATTCTCCTTAAGCAGTGCGAAGCATTGCGACGCGCTCTACTGCTTCAAATTCTCCATCAAAAGAGTTCGAATCTCCTTGGGTCCATACCCCCATTTCGGACCTCTCAGCTTTTCTATCCGGCCTGCGTTTTAAGAATAGTAACGTGCTGGACGAATTGCCTGTCGACCTAAGCGGAAATTAATAACCGTTGACAATAGTATCCCTTAGGGTTAATATGTGTTTATGATCAGGGGCTTTAGGGACAAAGAAGCTGAAAGGATACTTGCCGGCCGATTTTCCAAGAAATTGCCCCAGGATGTTCAGCGAGTTGCCGAACGTAAGCTGATTATGCTTCATAGAGCAGCAACTTTGAACGATTTGCGTGTGCCGCCAGCAAATCGTTTGGAAGCATTGAAAGGGAATCGAAAAGGGAAGCACAGTATCCGGATCAATGCCCAATGGCGAATCTGTTTTGAATGGCGAGAAGACGGTGTCTATGAGGTTGAAATTATTGATTATCATTGAGGTTATAATATGAGGGATTATGCGCCGATCCATCCAGGCGAAATTTTGCTGGAGGAATTTCTGAAACCAATGGGGATCAGCCAATATAGGCTGGCCAAGGATATTGGCGTACCCGCAATGCGAATCAGCAAAATTGTTCGTGGCCATCGCGGTGTCAGCGCCGATACTGCCCTACGCCTAGCCCGTTATTTTGGTATGTCTGTTGAGTTCTGGACAGGCATACAAATACATTACGAAGTTGAAAAGGCGAAAATGGAGCTTGCCGGCCGGTTGGAGGAAGAAGTCAAGATTTTTGTACCGGTGTAATGCTTTACAAATCTCTTCTACTCAAGGCGTAATAGGATGTGATTCACATCCACGTGCTCTTTTATTCGGATAAGTTCGACAATAGTCTCCGTAGAGGCACCGTCGCGAAAACCGGCCATTCGGCCGGTTTTTGCTTTTGGGGGAGAATGGCGAGAGCCATTCTCCTTTAGCAGCGCCTGGCGCTGCGGCGCGCTCTACTGCTTCAGATTCCCTCTAGAAGTGTTCGAATTTCGGTACGCCCTAGACTCGGAATTAGACCCCGAGGCGTTCCTGGCCGGGCTGCACTTCGAAAACGGGGGTTGTTGGACGGACTTCCTCGCGATTTGCCTGAAGCCAAAGTAATGCGAAGACATTGACTAATTACCGTATTCCACGCGCAGAAGCCAACATTGCTGCATTTGCCATGGATAAGAGGCTTTCCTTATTTACAAGCAGGCCGAGTTCGAGGTTCTGGCTGAAGTAGTTCAACTAGAGACATTGCCCTGCAAACATTGAAACGATTTGTGTGATCGTGCTGGATTCATTAATCGGTAAGCGTACCGGATTACTGATTTATTATACTCTTGGCGCTCAGGTGACCGTTGGTCAAAATGGCCCTATCTCCTACAAACGGCCAATCCCTTATACAAGCGCGTGCTTTTGGGTCTTGAGAATCAAATGCTATAGTGTAATGCGTGATGGAAAATAATCTGTCAGAAACAGCTGTCCTCCGCATATGGATGTTGGGGCCATTTCGTGCCTGGCGTCAACCAGAAAACCTGACCTGGCCAACTCAGAAAAGTAAAGCGCTGTTTCAGATCCTGCTGATCGAGCCTGGTCGATTCATCGCGACAGACAAACTTTTGGAAAGTTTATGGCCTATCTTGCCTCCCCGCAAAGCCCAAAACAACCTATGGGTAACCGTAAGCCAGTTACGCCGCGTCCTGCAACCAAACCTGCCGCCACGCGGCCGTTCCGCCTATATTCACAAACATGGCGATGGATATCGCTTCAACTCTGAGAGCAACTATTGGCTGGACTGTGACGCATTTGCCGCTTATCTTGCCGCCGCCCAGTCGACCGCCGATCTGACAATACGTGTTAACGCCTGGGAAGCGGCTCGTACATTGTACCAGGGTGATTTTCTGGAAGATGAGCCATATGCTGAGTGGGCACAGCTCCCCCGTACTCAGTGGCGGCGACGCTACGAGCGCTTGCTGTTAAATCTGGCGGAAGCTTGCGGGCAAAACGGCCGTTTCCAAGAGGCCGTCGCCCACTGCCGCGAACTGCTGACATTAGACAGCGCCAACGAAAGCGCCTGTCGCTTGCTCATGCGCTGCCATGCTGCCCTGGGTGACCGTGTGACCGCGCTTAGAGCGTACGACGAAACGATTCAGGCATTACGGGATGAGATTAGCGTAGAACCCATGCCACAAACGGTCGTACTCGCCCGTCAAATCAAATTGTCGGAAGGAAATAGGCTACGCGATATTGGAGATTGGACAATCTCCACCCTCCCGTCTCCTGACCTTCCTCCCATCGTTGGAAGGGGCAAGGAAGTTGATCAGATCACCCGGTTGCTGAAACGATCGGCCACCGGTCAAGGTCAACTGATGTTGATTGCCGGAGAGCCGGGAATCGGCAAGAGCCGCCTGGTTCAAGAAACAGCCACCCTGGCCCACGGCCATGGGTTTCAGCGGCTGATCGTCCATTGCTACCAGGTGGAGCAATCCATGCCCTACCAACCGCTGATTGACCTGATGCGCCAGGTGATGGCAAGTGATGATCGTTGGCAACGATTGGCCCCCGTCTGGCTGCGCGAGCTGGCCGTCCTGTTGCCGGAAATGGGGGAAGTGGCCGCTGAGATAACGGCCGTTACTTTCCCATCAATTGAACCGGACGAAAATCGGCCGGGGCGGTTGTTCCAGGCGATCTTCCATCTCTTTGCTGAACAAGCAGATAAGGATCGACTGTTACTGGTAGTCGAGGACATTCATCTGGCCGATCCTGCTACGCTGCAATGTCTTCACTACCTGACACGCCACATCGTCCAAGTTCCCATCGCGCTTATATTTACCCTACGGGCAGAAGCCCTCTCCACAGACGCCGACCTGGTTGCCATGCTCCGCAACCTGGAGCGGGAAGTGCATGTCATGTCGATCTCATTAAGTCGCTTGACCAGGGCGGACGCAATTGCGCTGCTGGCCCAAACGGCCGATACCGTGCCTTACGCCGACCGGTTAGGCCAATGGTTGCACGATGAAACAGACGGCAATCCCTTTTTCTTCGTTTCCTTACTCCAATCATTAAGGGAGGAGGGATTGCTGAGCAACGCTGCCCAGACCGATTGGCAGGCATTGGCTCGAACCGATCCGGATTTAACTCTGCCCGATGCCATCCTTGATTCGGTTTGCGCCCGGCTGCAACGGTTGACAGTCACGGAGCGAGAAGCGCTGGACTGGCTGGCAGTCTACGGTCGTCGCCTTGATTTCTCCACTCTGCGAGCCATAAGCCACATGCCTCAAATGACGCTGTTAAACGCTGTAGAACAATTAATAGCGAGGCAACTGTTGGTGGAGAAAACTGGCCAGTACCATTTCAATCACGACAAAATCCGAGAGGTCGTTTACCATGATTTGAGCGACGCTCGTCGCGGACTCTACCATAGGCAAATCGGCACCACGTTGGAGGCGTTGTCCCCTTCGCCGGATATGGCGGCGATACTGGCTCACCATTTTGAACGCGGCAAGGTAAACGAGAACGCGGTTGCTTATTGGATGGCGGCTGGTGAACACGCTCTGAACACTTTTGCCAGCCAACAAGCGGCGCATCATTTTGAGCGAGCACTGGCCCTGACCGACCAACCGGCCGCAAAGATGGATGCGTATCTTGGCTTAGGGCGCGCCTTCATGTTTCTGGACGATCCCAGCGCCGCAACGGCCGTGATCGGGCAAGGTCTCGGTATAGCTGAAGCTAACGGCGACCATGTCCGCCAAGCCCGGCTTTTGTATGCACGAGCCCAAAACGCCAGCCGCCAGCATAAGCC
>JBARZW010000004.1:0-9310 GCA_049650305.1 Promineifilaceae bacterium (SeqCode) | reverse complement strand
CGGCGATGGCAGCCCCTTGAGCTCAAATGCCAATCCCGGCCATCTGTATGCGCTCACCGGAACATATACTGTGACCTTGTCCGTCACCAATACACTGGGCACTGATGCGGTAAGTGGAGTAGTCGAGATCCTCGAAGCAGATGCTGTTCCCGATATATTCCTTCCCTTGTTGCTGCTCAACTACTGGGAGGCCATCGAGCCATAATCGGAAACGCCCTGCTCAAGCTGGCCCGTTCGAGAGTGGGTCGCCGGTCCGCCGGATGGATTTTTAGCCGTATGAGTTTCGCTAGTCCTGTTAATCGTCTTCGAGAGACGAATACTTTAATCGCTTTTCGCCACCCAAGGCCGAGTTACCCCGTACACATTTTGCTTGTGCCGAAGAAGGCTATAAGTGGTCTGTCGGCCCTTGGTCAGGAAGATGCCGGCTTTCTGGAGGACCTGTTCGCAACCGTTGCAAGCTTGGCTTCCGAGTTTGAATTGGAAGCCGCCGGCTACAGGTTGATCGCCAACGGGGGAAGCCTTCAGGACGTTCCCCAGCTTCACTTTCATCTCATATCCGGCACAACGTAGGCAGATCCTCCGATCACCTTTCCTGCAACTAGAGACAAATGAAAGTCCCACAAGCGTCATCGCGATTTGGAAACCGTGGAGTTGAAAAAAAGTTAGCAATATGCTAACATTTGACCGTGTTTAACATTCGGTACACGAAGCAAGCCGATAGGGCAATTCGCAAAATGCCACATCATGCGGCCAAATTGACCAGGGATAAGCTGAATCGGATTGCGGTAGATCCTTATGAGAGACACAAGAATGTAACTAAGCTAAGAAACAGGTCTGGCTACCGGCTCCGCATCGGAAAATGGCATGCATTATTTGAGATTCAGCATGATGAAGTTGTGATCCTAGTCCTGAAGATTGCCACTCGTGAGGAAATCTACAGATGAAAGTGCAGTTAATCATAAGAGACGGAAGGCCGGAGTGGGCGGTATTACCATATGAGGAATATCAGCGTCTGATTGAAGAAATCGAGATGCAAGAAGGCATTCGTGATTACGATACTGCCAAGCAAGCCCTTATGGAAGGTGAGGAGCTAGTACCAAGTGATCTAACCTACGCCATCCTCGACGGCAAACACCCCGTAAGGGCCTGGCGCGAGCATCGACAGTTGACCCAGGAACAGCTAGCGAAAGCCGCCGAAATCAGCAAATCCTATCTGTCTCAAATAGAATCTGGCAAACGAAAAGGAACGACCAATGTGTTGGTCTCACTCGCCAACGCCCTCGGACTAGATGTGGACGATATTGTCAATTTCAAGGGAAGCCAACCTTGACCGTCTTGACCGAATCGTGCGTAGTCCGTAGATGGTTGTCTCTGTCATCCCTAGCTCGTTTCAATTACAATATGTCCGTACCGGACTAATAAGTTCCACAAGTGTTGGCGAGAGTACCTACCCATATGTGACGATCCAGTCCTGACCTAAAATAATATTGGGCTGGGTTCGCGAATTTCTTGGAGGATTTTCGATGAAAAAGAGACAGCCATGGCATGAGGTGGCCCAAGCATTGGTCGATGTAGCCATGGGGCGGCGACCGGCCGATCTGATCATTCTAGATGGGCAGTGGGTAAACGTTCACAGCGGCGAGATCATTCCCAACATCGATGTGGCCATTTTGGGAAGCCGCATCGCCTACGTCGGACCAGACGCCAGACATGTGATAGGAGAGCGTACCGAGGTGGTCGAAGCCCGCGGCCGGTACCTGGTTCCAGGTTTATGCGATGCCCATATGCACGTCGAGAGCGGCATGATAACCGTGACTGAATTTTGCCGGGCGGTCATTCCACACGGCACGACCAGCATGTTTATCGATCCCCACGAGATCGCCAATGTCCTGGGCTTGGAAGGTGTGAGGCTGATGCACGATGAAGCGTCCGCCATGCCTATTAATGTCTATGTGCAAATGCCTAGCTGCGTTCCAAGCGCACCGGGCTTGGAAACGCCCGGCGCGTCGATCGGCCAGGTGGAGGTGGCTGAGGCGATGACCTGGCCTGGGATCATTGGACTTGGCGAAATGATGAATTTCCCGGGAGTCTATCTGAACGATGGCATGATGCACGCCGAAATGGCTGAGGCGATGAAGGCCAAGAAGACCATCGGCGGGCATTACGCATCACTCGACCTTGGTTTGCCTTTCCACGCTTATGTAGCCGGCGGTCCAACCGACGACCATGAAGGAACCCGGCTCGAGGATGGGATAGCCCGCGTACGGCAAGGGATGAGGGCCATGTTGCGCTTGGGTTCTGCCTGGCACGATGTAGCCAGCCAGGTGAAGGCCATAACTGAGCTGGGACTCGACAGCCGGAACTTCATCCTATGCACCGACGACAGCCATTCGGGAACCCTGGTGCACGACGGGCACATGGATCGGGTAGTCAGGCACGCCATCGCCCAGGGATTGCGGCCGGTAACCGCCATCCAGATGGCGACATTGAACACGGCCGAATACTTCGACCTGGAAAAGGATATCGGCAGCATCACTCCCGGCCGGTACGCCGACATCCTGATAAGCAGCGACCTGTCGACTCTCCCTGTAGAGATGGTCATCGCCGCTGGCGAGCTGGTGGCCGAGGATGGGGAACTCCAAATCCATATTCCGCCCTATCCATACCCGAAATCTGCGACCGATTCGATTCATATGGGAAAGACCTTAACTGCCCTGGATTTCGACGTTCCCACTCTTTCAACGAAGGCGGTGAATGTCCGAGTTGTCGGCGTGGTGGAGAACCAGGCGCCGACCCAGTCCCTCACCAGAGTATTGCCCGTTGACAAAGGTGTCGTTCAACTAGATCCACGACTGGATATAGCCCATCTTGCCCTGGTTGAGCGCCATAAAGGCACAGGCAGCGTCGTAAATGGATTCGTGGCTGGCTTTGGCTTCAACGTACCCTGCGCCATCGCCAGCACAGTGGCTCATGACAGCCATCACATGGTGGTCGCCGGAACGAGCAAGCATAACATGGCCGCGGCAGCGAACCGCTTGAGCGAAATAGGTGGAGGCGTTGTAATCTTTCTGGATGGTGAGGAGATCGCCTTGATTGAACTTCACATCGCCGGATTAATGTCAACCGAACGGGCCGAAGTTGTGGCCGACAAGGCGAAACACATGACCGAGGCCTTTCATCAATGCGGGTGCCAGCTCAACAATGCCTTTATGCAACTGAGCTTGCTGGCGTTGGTTGTCATCCCTGAGCTGCGCATCTCTGATCTGGGTATCGTCGATGTTACCAAGTTTGAGATAGTCCCGCTGTTCGTCGATTAGGCGCATATCTTCTGTTTCGTCCCGAGGGAGTTGTTCTCGCCGAGCGTGAGGAGTCACGTTGTTTTCCTGACGATAGGCAAGCCACGCATATATAGTCATATAAATAGACTTTGCAGTCTTACAGGGCGTCCCCTAGTGGTGGTTATTGGGAACCGTAGCTCGATATATCGTCGATCACCCGCATAAACCTCATGGATGTTCAAGACCAGTTTGTGAAATTATTGACAAACGTGTCCTGATTCGATAGTATTTGTCATACAACCATATCACCAGACAAATATTAGAGAGAGTCTGGCTTTCATGAAGATTTCTGATGCTAAAACGTAATCCGTCGCTGACCGATCAGGCCAAAGCCCACATTAAGAAGCAAATCCTGGAAAATCAATTCGAGGAAGACCGCATTCCCTCGGAGACGGACTTAGCTGAATCTCTGGGAGTCAGCCGAACAACTATCCGCGATGCCCTTAGTCGACTCGAAAATGAAGGGGTGATCTATCGCAAGCAAGGCGCCGGCACTTTTGTGAATCGGCCGGGTTTGCGAATCAAGTCACGCCTGGAAGAGATTTGGTCCTACAAAGCCGTATTGGAAGATCATGGATACGTTCCATCCACGAGAGTTCTCGATGCGCGCTCTGAGCCGGCGGGACCGTCTCTAGCCGGTGAGCTGGACCTGTCTCCTGGCGAGAAATTGCTTATCGTCGAAAAGCTTTTCCTTGAAGATGAGTTACCGGTCATCCTGGCTGTCAACCGCATCCCTGAAAAGCTAATCAAAGAACCTTACGAAGCCGGGGACCTGGAACTACCTATTTTTGAGTTCTTGGCCCAATTCGGGCAGCAGCATTTGAGCTATTACTTGTCGGAATTCGTGCCGATCCTAGCTGGCGGATCGATAGCCAATAATCTGAACATAGCCAGTTCGACGCCTCTCCTTTCGCTGGAAGAGGTTGGATACAGTGAAGAAAACGCGCCCATCCTGAAGGCTTGTTCATACTTCCGGGATGATTTGTTACGTTTGCGATTTATCAGGCGCAAGGGCTAAGAACTCCAGTACGAGGAGCGAAGCGGGTTGATCGCTCAGGATAATTTGGGGATGAAATAGCGCAAAAGAAGTTGGTGCATAGGAACATTCGGGATTAAGGGATGGTGTCTTGAAATCCAGATCCCCTCAATGAAATATTGAGAAGTTTTAGCTTTATAAGGAGAACAATGATGAGAAGTTTTGCAGGTCGAGACATATTGTCTTTGAAAGAACTCGAAAGAAATGAGTTCTTTCACATATTTGATGTAGCAGCTGAACTGGAGCCGATAGCGACAGATAGACAGAACGTAGATTTGTTGTCAGATAAGACGTTGCTCACAGCGTTCTACCAGCCATCGACGCGCACCAGGCTTGCCCACGAGGCGGCCATGCACCGGCTAGGCGGGCATGTTCTGGGTTTTGCCGATCCAAAGATGACCCGGGCGGGCGATTTCTACCAGGAATCGATCAAGGATACGGTACACATGCTTGAGTACTACGCCGACGTGATCGTGATGCGCCATTTCCAACAAGGTGCTCCTCAAGAGGCGGCCAAGTGGTCAAGCGTGCCTGTGATCAACGCCGGCGACGGCTGGGGAGAACATCCGACCCAGGTGCTGACAGATCTTTACACCGTTCTTAAAGAGGTAGGTACCATCGACGGACTCACATTTCTAGCAATTGGCGACCACCGGATGCGAACGATGCATTCCCTTGGATATGCCCTAACCCAGTTTGACTCCGAGATGATCATGGTTTCGCCGCCAGAGATGGCCCCGACTGCCGAGTTCAAGGCTGAATTGGATGCCAAGAATCTGAGATTCAGAGAAGCTGCTGACGTTCGCGACGTGATCGGCGAAGCTGACGTGATCTACATGGAGCCTGTGGTGCAGCCCGATTACACCCGTTCGCGCCAGGAAAAAGCCGATGATTATGGCCTGACGGCTCCCGAATACAAGGTCACGCGCGAGCTGTTAAAGACCAAGGCAAGACGAGATGCGATCATCCTGCATTCCTTGCCTCGTATGGACGAGCTTCCGGCCGATGTCGATGACACCCACCATGCCCGCTACTGGCAAGAGGCATTCAATGGCGTCGTCATGCGAATGGCCTTGTTGGCGCTAGTCCTTGGAGCAATGGAATAGGATCGGTCGCTGGTCGCTAGTCACTAGTCGCTAGTCGTTAGTCGCTGGTGTTATATGAAGAGAAGCCATTCGCGATTGTGGCCTAATCAGTCATGCGAAGGGCTAAAGCCTGTTATTAATGAGCACAATACGAAGCCATAAAGATCTTAAGGTTTGGCAACGAGCAGTCGATTTTACGGTTCAGATATACTCGGTTACTGGTGAATTTCCTCGTGAAGAAGCTTATGGGCTATCGGGCCAAATGCGTCGTGCCTCAGTTTCGATTGCTTCAAACATTGCGGAAGGATTTGGTCGTTCAAGTAAGGAATATGGAAGATACCTACAAGTGGCCTTGGGCTCTGCGGCAGAACTCGAGACCCAAATAGAAATAGCACATCGAATCAGTTTCATATCCGATGAAGATTATGCTGAGCTAACGCGCGAACTTACGATCGTTGGCAAACAGTTGACCGTATTGCGGCAAAGCGTGCTGAAATCGAGTTGATAATCTGACTCATCCGAAGGTGATGATCATCGTCTGGCTCTAGCAACCAGCGACCAGTGACCAGCAACCAGCAACCAATCCGAATAAGGAGAACAAGATGCAGACATATTTACATGGTCGAGACCTAATTGGCGACCTTGACTTTTCGAAGGAAGAGGTCGAGACGATACTTGATGTTGCCTGGGATTTGAAGCGAAAACGAGCCTTGGGCGAATCCCATGCCTACCTGAGGGACAAGGTATTGGCGATGCTCTTTTTCTTTTCGAGCACACGGACACGAGGGTCATTCGAGGCAGGAATGGCCCAATTAGGTGGGCATGCGGCGTTTATCGAAAGCCGGACCACCCAGATCTCTCATGGAGATACAGAGCGGGAGATGGGTGAGATCTTCGGCCGTTATTTTGACGGCATCGCCATCCGGCACGTCGACTGGGGTGTCGGGAACCGCTATCTTAACCTCGTTGCCGAGTCATCCCGAGTGCCGGTTTTGAATATGCAGTGTGAGATATATCACCCGCACCAGTGTCTGGCCGACCTGATGACCATCATGGAGAAAAAGGGACGTGACCTACGCAGAAAGAAGATGGTCGTTTCTTGGGCTTACGCCTCGTCCTATCTGAAACCCGTATCCGTCCCCCAGTCGCTCATACTGCAGATGCCTCGCTTCGGCCTGGATGTGGTGTTAGCCCATCCCCCCGAGTTCCAGCTAATGCCGGACATAATGGAACAAGCCAGGGAACAGGCGCGGAAGTATAAGACAGGCTTCGAGGTAGTCCATGACATGGAAGAAGCTTGCACCGACGCCGATATCATCTACGCTAAGTCGTGGGGGCCATTGCTCACGACCCAAGACCCAGAAAAAGGCAAGCGGATACAGGATCAATACAAGGATTGGATCGCCGATGATGCTAAAATCAACCTGGGCAAAGATGACGTGATTTACATGCATCCCTTGCCGGCTGATCGTCAGATAGAGGTGAGCAATTCGATCATCGACGGACCGCATTCCGTAGTGTTCGACGAGGCTGAAAACCGGCTTCATGCCCAGAAAGCGGTTATGGCTTTGACGATGTGATGGCAGGAATATCGCCATTCATAAACAGGGTACATCCTAGGCAACTTGCATAATTTGGGAGACAGAAACAATGTCCAAGAACAATAAAATCGCCGTCGTCGCCATCGGTGGAAATTCTCTGATCAAAGATAAGGCTCACCAGACAGTTGAGGATCAGTACGACGCGGCGAGAGAGACATCCGGGCATATAGCCAAGATGATAAAAGAAGGCTGGGATGTGGCTATATCGCATGGTAATGGTCCCCAGGTCGGGTTTATACTCCGGCGGTCCGAATTGGCCTCTCATGAACTACACGAGATACCTCTCGATGTCTGCGGCGCCGATACCCAAGGCGCCATTGGCTACGCCCTCCAACAGAACCTCTACAATCACTTCCTGAAGATGGGAATCAGCAAGAATATCGCCACGGTCGTGACCCAGGTCGAGGTCGGCGCGGACGATCCCGCCCTTCTAAATCCAAGTAAACCCATTGGCTCGTTTATGGATGAGATGCAGGCGATAAGCCGGCGCGACGCAGAAGGCTGGGATGTCGTTGAAGATGCCGGCCGTGGCTGGCGTCGCGTGGTTGCCTCACCTAAGCCGCTAAGAATCATTGAGGAACCGGCCGTTAAACGCCTGATCGACGCCGGCACTGTCGTCATAACCGTCGGAGGTGGAGGTATTCCGGTCGTTGCTGACGAGGATGGCAACCTGCGAGGGGTGGCGGCCGTTATCGATAAGGATTTCGCCTCTGGCTTGCTGGCCAAGAATATAGGCGCCGATCTATTCCTGATCAGCACGGCCGTGGAAAAGGTGGCTCTTAATTTCGGGAAACCCGAGCAACGCTGGGTCGATCATATGAGCATGCGCGAGGCGAAGATGTATCTCGACGAAGGCACGCACTTTGCTAAAGGCAGCATGGCTCCAAAGATCCAGGCGGCGATAGAGTTCCTCGAAGCCGGAGGAGAACGAGTCTTAATCACCAATCCAGAGAATATTGAAAGAGCCTTGAATGGAGAGACCGGTACCCACATGACCCGCTAATAGGAAGACATGATGCAGACGAATCGACCTGTGGTTTTTTGTTAGAGTGATTTCGTATTGCATACTCGCTCAGCGAGCGCATTCTCGCTCAGCGAGCTTACATGGGCGCATCGTGTTATTCCTGTTAGCCAAAACGACGAATTAACTATGGATCATATCCTTCACCTTAAATGTCTGATCTGCGGCGAGGAGTATCTGCCTGGGGCGATCGACTACATCTGTCCCAACCATGGGAACGATGGGATAGTCGACGTACGCTATGACTACGATGAGATAAGCCGTCGGGTGAGCAAGGAGAGCTTAAGCCAGAACAAGGATTACAGCATCTGGCGCTACAAGCCACTCTTGCCCGTGTCGAGAGATGCGGTTGTTCCCTCCCTTCGTGTCGGCTGGACGCCACTTTATCATACGCCACGCCTAGCAGATGGCCTGGGTCTGAGGCATCTCTGGGTCAAAGACGACGGACGGCAACCTACAGCATCGTTCAAGGACCGGGCTAGCGCCATTGCCGTGGTAAAAGCTCGAGAGAAAACAGATGACCAAGGGATGGCGCCGATCATCACTACTGCCAGTACTGGCAACGCCGCCGCCGCATTGAGCGGTCTCTGCGCCAGCGTCAATCATCCCAACGTGATCTTCGTACCGGAGACTGCACCTCCGGCCAAGATCGCCCAGCTGCTTGTCTTCGGCTCCACCGTCATGCTGGTGCGCGGGTCGTATGACGACGCCTTCGAATTATGCCTTGAAGCAGCGGCCGAATACGGCTGGTATAACCGAAATACCGCCTACAATCCTTACATGACAGAAGGTAAGAAGACGGCCAGCTTTGAAATCTGTGAACAGCTCGATTGGCAAGCGCCTGATGTGATCTTCGTCAGTGTGGGAGACGGCTGCATCATCGGTGGCCTGCACAAAGGACTAAAGGACTTGCTTTCGCTGGGCTGGATCGACCATATGCCGAGACTTATTGGTGTCCAGGCTGAGGGAAGCAACTTCATGGCCCAGGCCTGGAAGAACGGCGAGGATGTGCTTACCAAACGGCCGATTGCGGCCAAGACCATTGCCGACAGCATCTCAGCCGGGCTGCCCAGGGACCGGATCAAAGCCATGGCAGCCGTTATGGAGACAGATGGGGCTTACATCAGCGTCAGCGACGAAGAGATCCTGTCGGCAATACCGGCCCTGGCTCGTGGCTGCGGCGTCTTCGGAGAACCGGCTGGTGTCGCTTCCTACGCGGGCCTTGTCAG
>JBARZW010000003.1:0-1901 GCA_049650305.1 Promineifilaceae bacterium (SeqCode) | reverse complement strand
GGATAAACGCGTCGAAAAACCCGATAAGGCAATGAATGACGAGGTATTAGGAAAAAGGTTGTGGGATGAGTTGGTTCGACTAACAGGACTGACGCCTGAATGAAGCCCAGTAGCTTGTCTATTTAAGAATCTTCTAACAGATTAGTCAATTCATCTGCAATCACTTCCGGATCTACAAAACAGATATAAGCGAAGTTTAAGTGAGCACACCTAAAATAAGGAAAGATACCCATATGAAAGCGATTGTGTGCACAAAATACGGGCCACCGGATGTTCTTCAGCTCAAAGAGGTAGAAAAACCTACTCCGAAGGAGGATGAAGTTCTGATAAGAATACACGCAACCACGGTAACATCAGGGGATGTGAGAATGCGAAGTTTCACATGGGCTCCCTGGTTCTGGCTCCCCGGGCGAATTATGTATGGCCTCACAAAACCAAGAAAAACGATACCAGGGAATGAGCTGGCCGGGGAAATTGAAGCCGTGGGCAAATATGTCACACGATTTAGGATAGGTGAACAGGTCTTTGGAATTATATGGAAGACAAGTTTTGGTCTTGCTAATGCCGAGTACATTTGTTTGCCAGAAAAATGTTTGGCAACAAAACCGGCCAATATGACCTATGAGGAAGCCGCCACTGTTCCGATAGGCGGGCTGACGGCATTGGTTTTGCTCAGAAAAGGAAAAATCAAGAGTGGACAGAGAGTTCTCATCCTTGGTGCTTCCGGGAGTGTCGGTACATTTGCAGTACAGCTTGCGAGATACTTTGGGGCGGAAGTTACCGGAGTTTGCAGTACCACGAATATCGAAATGGTGAAATCTCTTGGTGCACATAAGGTCATTGACTACACCAAAGATGATTTCACCAAGAACGGTCAGACCTACGACATCATTTTCGATGCGGTCATGAAGACTTCATTTTCAAAATGTAAAAGCTCGCTGATCCCAAGAGGAGTCTTTATTACAGTTGATTATCCTCTTCTTCAAGCACTTTGGACTTCAATAGCAGGCAGCAGGAAAGTAGTTTTTGGGATCGCAAATCGAATTGAAGATCTAGTTTTCCTCCGAGAGCTTATTGAAGCAGGAAAGCTGAAATCTGTCATTGATAGAAGCTATCCGTTGGAACAGACTGCCGAGGCTCACAGGTATGTCGATAAAGGACACAAAAAGGGAAACGTGGTCATAACTGTGCAACATAATAACAAAACCTAACAAAGCGCTGCACCTCCCCGCTATTCCTTTGCGCTTCATAGCGATAGGTGAGATTGGTGTTTATTTTCAAGAGTCTTGAAAACGCCCCTTTCTTAACCCTGACTGATAGCTTTGCTATCTCTGGCGCACCACTCTCTCAATGGAAGTCAATTAAGAAACCCGGTCAAGAAAACAAAGTCGAAATAGTCACCGGCCGCACCCAATTCCTTACACCATAATCAACAATGGCGGCCGGTGTCGTGTCGGGATCGTGCCGGTGCCTAGCTCAGCGGCCGTTACGCCGGGTAGAGATGCCAGTAGCAAACGAACCGGCTAAAGCCGAGGGCGGCACCCGTAACCGGCGGGATGTGGGCTTTCAACCGGACGGCCGGCAGGAAGACGAGGGCCATCCCAGCCGGCTCGGTTATAGCGGTTATCCTGGACCGTATTCTTCCGGATTATGCTGGTCACCATGACAAATCAGGTTGCAACCGGCCCTTCCATTAGTCGAGGCATCATACCAGGCCGATTGACTGTCGATACCGGCCGGAAAGGAAACGACGGATGCGTCAAAATTGATGAGATGTAATTGTTCGCTTCCATGGCTGTTGTGACAGGTGTAACAGGTGGTCCCCCAGTCTTCATTCATGTGTCTCTTGTGTTCTCCAAAATTGCTTGTCTCAATGTTCCCGGTAACGTAAGCCTGGTAAT
>JBARZW010000002.1:0-14926 GCA_049650305.1 Promineifilaceae bacterium (SeqCode) | reverse complement strand
GGTGAAACCTATTACATGGTGATGGAATACTTGGTTGGGGAAACCCTGCAGGCGCGACTCAAACGCCTCAACACAGCATACCGGTACATGCCTTTGCCAGATGTGATCCGCTTCTGTCGCCAAATGTGTGATGCCGTCGGTTATGCCCATAACCACGAATTGATCCACAGGGATATTAAACCAGCCAACATCATGCTGGACTTAAATGGGCAAGCTATCTTGATGGACTTCGGTATCGTCAAGATCATCGGTGGGGAATATCACACTGCTACCGGAGCAACCATTGGCACGGCGATGTACATGTCACCTGAGCAGATCCGCAGTGAACGGGCGACCGAGCGCTCAGATATCTACTCTTTAGGTGTAACGTTGTATGAGATGATCGGCGGACGAACACCTTTCCAGGCTGATTCAATGATGACCCTGATGATGATGGTGCTCAACGATCCGCTACCAGATTTGCGCGAAATACGAAAGGGAGTACCCGATAACCTGTTAGCGGTGGTTGACAAAGCGTTGGCAAAGGAGGAAACAGACCGCTTCCATACGATGGATGAGATGGCCTCTGCTTTGCAGCAAGCCCAAGAAGAAGTGGTCAACGCAAACTCTGTGGCCACCGTTTTGGACGATGATCCATTGGAGCAATCAGGTGCACCAGATTCACCAGTCGAGGAATCAGCACAGACCAAGGACACCGCCACCGAACAGGAGAGAGCAGAAGCTCTTGGCCCCGAGGATGAGGCTATAGAGGTCGAGAAGCCCGAACTTGACAGCGATGTCCCTGGAATTTCCGCCGATCCCGCCCTGGTAGGCCAAGCGAATGAGTCTATTATTGCCCATGAACAGGTGGCCCCGGCCAAACTCAGGGACAAGGCCAAGCATAATTACCGGCGGTTGATCATCGCCGCAGCAGTCCTGCTGCTACTCGCGGCCGCAATAGCAATAGGAATTGTTTATTCTCAGTCCCAAAAAGCGCCCACCTTGCGGATCACGCCCATTGACCAACCCCCAGCAACGATAAATGCTCAAACGGCTCAATATGTCGTCAACCTGGCCAGGTGGGAAACCAGTTCATTCATCGAAGAGCTGGCCTACTCGCCGGATGGCAAACTGCTAGGTACAGCCAACAATCGGAATTCGATGCTGTTCTCCCCATACCGCTTCTATGGCGGTCTGTGGCGAATCGATAACGGCAGTCTTCAAAAATACTTGCTCGGGCATTCCGAGTGGGTTTACAGTGCGGCTTTCTCGCCGGACGGGCAACTTTTCGCCACGGCCTCTGATGATGACAGCGTGATCCTCTGGCAGGTATCCGATGGCAGCCTGGCGCGTAAAATCGAAGCCTCGATCGGCGGGATAACAAACGTGGATTTCTCCCCAAATAATCTACTGCTGGCGACTGGCTCATGGGATGGGAACGTGGGTCTGTGGCAGCTGAGCGACGGTCACTTGCTGCGCATGCTGCCGGGGCATGAGAACAGCGTTATGGATGTTGAATTTTCACCGAACGGAAAGCTGCTCGCTTCAGCTTCAGACGATCATACCATAAGGCTGTGGCAGGTGAGCGACGGCAGCCTGCTACATACGTTGCGTGGTCACACCGCGCCAATTCACCAACTGGCTTTCTCACCGGATGGCAACTGGCTGGCTTCCGCTTCGGAAGACCATACCATCGGGATATGGCAGGTGAGCGATGGCAGTCTGGTTAGAAGTCTGCTTGGTCACAGCGAGCCCGTATTCGATGTAGCATTCTCGATTGATGGTTCGCTGCTGGCGTCCGGCTCGGAAGACGGAACGCTGAGTTTATGGCGGGTGACAGACGGTGAACTACTGCGCACTTTGACGGAGCACACGGACAGCATCGCCAGCATTGCTTTCTCTCCAGACGGCTATACGCTGGTTTCCGGAGCGGATGATGGAGTCCTGCGATTTTGGGGATTGAGCGAAGCGATCCCGCTTGAAACGGAAATGTCAGAACCTCAACCAGAGGTGGTTCCAATGACGCCGCCTACGCCAGAGTCACTGCAGGAGGAATCAACGCCAGAGGTGACTCCAACTGAGATACCTTCCAACGCCGTGTCGTCCCTTGACGAATTGGAAAGTGCGGTGGTTCAAATTGTGGCCGAAGGCAGTTTTGTCGACCCTGAGTTTGGGCTGCAATTGAACGCACCGGGCAGGGGATCGGGCTTCATCATCAACGAGGAAGGCATCGCCGTAACCAACAACCACGTCGTCACCGGCGCAGCCTTGCTAAGAGTGCGTGTTGCCGGAGAGAGCGAACCTCGCAATGCACGCGTTCTCGCCGCGTCTGAGTGCTCCGATCTGGCCTTAATCGATATTGAAGGGAGTGGATTCCCGTTCCTGGAGTGGTATGATGGCGATATCTCGACGGGTCTTGAGATCTATGCCGCTGGTTTTCCATTAGGCGATCCAGAATATACGCTAACGAGCGGTATTATCTCCAAAGATAACGCCGATGGCGAGAGCACCTGGTCATCTGTGAATGCTGTGCTCGAACACGATGCCACTACCAACCCGGGTAATTCAGGTGGCCCTATTGTGACAGCCGACGGCAAAGTGGTCGGCGTTCACTACGCCAGCAACTCCAGCACGCGCCAGCAATTCGCCATTACCCGAGATGAGGCTCTGGGAATCTTAGCCCAACTCGAGGAGGGACAAGACGTGACTTCCATCGGTGTCAACGGTTCTGCCGTTAATGATGGGCAAATCTCCGGGATCTGGGTCTCATCGGTGAAGTCAGGCTCGCCGGCCGACCTTGCCGGCGTACAAGGCGGAGATATTATCAACACCATAGAAGGATTGGTGCTGGCCACGGACGGAACGATGGCCGATTACTGTGACATCTTGCGCAGCCATAGGGCCGAAGATGTTCTTAGCATAGAGGTGTTACGTTATGCTACTCAAGAGGTTCTGGCCGGCCAGCTCAACGGTGACGAGCTAGCCCCGGTCTTCTCCTTTGCCCAAGAGATTGAGGACCAGGTGGGTAGTGGCCTATCGGAAGATGCTGCCACGTATGACGAGTTCGTCGAGGTGACGGACGATTCCGGGACCTTGGTCATGGAGGTTCCAGTAGCCTGGTCAGCGGATGTCGACGGCAGCCCTTTCCTTGACGACGATGGCAGTATTCTGGCTGCCTCAATCCAGGCTTCCGTCAATCTTCATGACTTTTGGTCTACTTATGCGACACCGGGCGTTGTTTTCTACGCCGCAGACTCGGGAGGTCAAGAGCTAGACATGGCCGCCTTGTTAGACGAATTTGCCGAGAGCTATGACTGCACCTTGGATGGACGCTATGATTATGATAACGGGGTCTATACCGGGCTTTACGATCTTCACACAGATTGCGGTGGCGTGGGCAGCGTCATTGTCGAACTCGTCGCCGCGCCAGGCGGGCAGCAATACTTTACATTCCTGGTCATACAAGCCGTGACCGAAGCAGACCTCGATGCTATGGACCACATCCTGAACACATTTTCCGTCCTGGAGGAATTAACACTACCGGGCAGCCAATAGGCTACTGGGTTCTTGAACGCCCGGGTTGACGAAGTGGTGTCAGAAAGCAATCGATTTCCATCAGGTTAATCAGGTCCGGTCAGTTCACAAACTGATTTTCAACCTGCCCCGGGTCGGGGCTCCGTCAACGCATGGGTCGCCCACTTTCGCACAAAATCGGACGAAGTCGCCACATTGGCCACAGGATTCATTCTACTTTCTAGTAGAGGTCTGGAAAGCATGACCTCCCCACCCATCACCGATAAATGCCCAGCCAGCTCAATTTATCGGCAGCCTGGTCCGCAAAATCGAGGCCTCAACTGGCGGGCTTACAAGCGTGGATTTCTCACCAAATATTCTACTGCTGGCGGCCGGCTCATGGGATGGAAGTGTGGGACTGTGGCGGTTGAGTGACGGTCACTTGCTACGTACGCTCCAAGGGCATGACAACAGCGTTAGGGACGTGACTTTTTCACCAAATGGAAATCTGCTCGCTTCAGCTTCAGAAGATAATACCATCAAGCTGTGGCAAGTGAGCGATGGCAGCCTCGTGCATACCTTGCCCGGTCACACCGCACCAATTCGATCTCTGGCTTTCCCTCCGGATGGTACCTGGCTGGCTTCCGCTTCGGAAGACCATACCGTCGGGATGTGGCTTTTGAGTGATGGTAGCCCAGTGAGAAGCCTGCACGGCCATAGCGAGCCCGTTTTCAGTGTAGTATTCTCCACTGATGGTTCGCTTTTGGCTTCCGGAGCGGGCGATGAAACACTGAGATTATGGCAGGTCACAAACGGTGAGATGCTGAGCATCTTGACGGAGCACTATCAGTTCTCGCATAACAAACATGAAAGGTTTGTCAATCTGGTGCCGGCGAATGTCTCGCTGCAGCTGGGCCTGGAGAACGTTGTGCGTGCCTTCCCAATTCTCGTAGACGATGTTATCCCGTAATAGCCTGGGAAGAATCGAGAAAGATTCTATGGCTCCGTTACCACCCAGTAATTCGATGGCGCTAACGATGGTTCGATGAGCATAGATGGCCGATCGATATTTGTTGATATTTATAGCCAGTCGCAGAAAACCGCTGGATTGTTGGTCTGATCCTCACAGCTCAGCTAGATCGACGAGGCGAACGATCTGTAAGGTACCGGATAACATGGCCGTGACGTCGGCGCGAATGTTAGCCAGTATGTCCTGAACAATGGGATAGTGGACGATGGCTCTATCGACGGCCCGGCGATGCTGGGCATATGTCGAGGCAGTCGTATAAGCACGGCGGGCGTTGCCGCAAACCGCCATGGCGTTGTAAATCCTCGACGTATTGATAACGTAATTGATAATGTTCTTGAAACCGTTCTCTGTCGGACCCACCTGATAAGCGAGGGCATCGCAGAATTCCAGCTCGCCAGTGGCTAATGAACGGGTACCTAGTTTATCTTTCTATCTCTGGATGTAAACTGTATTCGGCTGGCCATTTTCCACGTAGCGTGGCAATAAGAATAAACCAAGTCCTCGCGTACCCTCCCCCTGCCCTGGCACCCGGGCGGTAACCAAGGCAAGATCCGCGCTGACGTTTGAGCAGAACCACTTCTCGCCGTTGAGAAGCCATACACCCTCGGTGTCCGTGGGTGTTGCCGTCATCGCGTTTGCTCCAACGTCAGAGCCTCCCTGGACCTCAGTTAAAATTGGGCGCCTTGACATTGGTTCTCGTAATCAGGATCATAGAAGAGGGGCAGATAGCGCTCCCGTAGCTGGTCACTCCCAACTGCCTGAAGCACCTTTATTAGGCCAGCGGTGCAGACAAGTGGGCAGTTGTGACCAGCCTCACCGTTCTGTGCCGACAGATAAAACATGGCCAGGGAATAGAGATTAGAGCCTTGTTCTTCGTAGGCTTTCATCATTCCAGAGCCATAGATGTGTCTCCCGGCTTCATGGTGGCTTGGGTGGAATGACACGTCTTCTCGACGATCTCCCCAGGCGTCGAAACGTTCCAGGCGGGGAAGATTCTCATCTTTACTGGCAGTCGTGGCTGCCGGATCGACTTTGGAGGCCAGCACCTCACCGAATTTATAAAGCATCGGCGCGTGCTGCTACTAAGTATCTACTCCCCATTGGAATTCTAACGATCTCTGGAAGTTCAGGTCGGCAGCAAAGAAGTTCGTCGGACGAGATGCGTCCCACTGTTTTAGGTTATACCGGAATACGCTGATTACGGCTGCTTCGCCCCGGGCAGTACCCCCTCTCAGATCTGAATCATTCGTCCCCATTGCCTGTCACCTCTCTAATATGCAAATCCCAGGCCCTGAATTCTGACAAATTATCTTTTGAAGTTTCCGATCCTAGAATTGTTCGAGTTGTATTCGAAATATGCTGGGAATCTTCTATAGGTCTTCTCTGAACTTCTGCCTACTCAGAGAGACTAATCTGGGCAGGACCACTTCAATATTGTTTGGGTAGCAGGCTCTCTTATGGGGCAAGAATCAGAAGAGCCAGCAAAGCACAACGTTCGACCATTTTGTCGAGTATTATGAATTCGTGCTCGGCATGCGCACCATCGCCAACTGGGCCTAAACCATCCAATGTAGCGACATATTGGCTAGTCGTATTGCCATCAGATCCGCCGCCGGCTGTTCCCTGCTCAAGCTTTAGCCCGATACCTTCACCCAGCGACCTGGCAAGCTTCCAGAGTCGCTGATTTTCTTTCGTAGGTTCCATGGGAGGTCGGCCGATTCTTCCGGTGATTTCGAGCTCCGCGCCTGGCGTCTCTGGTCGAAGGTTTAAGATAGCCGATTCCATCCTTCTAGCTTCCTTCATTGTTGGAACACGGACATCGACCTGAGCCTTGCTAATGGGTGCGATTACATTCGGACGGATCCCACCTTCGATTATCCCTACGTTCACCGTAACGCCGCCAGACGGGTCGCTTAGGGCATAGAGCTTCTGGATTAGATAAGATAGTTCTCGTATGGCGCTGATCCCCTTTTCAGGATCAAGGCCGGCGTGTGCTGCCTTTCCCTTCACGGTTATGGAGAATTGACCCACCCCTTTTCGAGCTGTTTTGAGCTTCCCTGAGAGGCCAAGGGCGGGCTCGAGGACATATACCCGTTCCACCTCTTGGGCAAGCCGTCGAATATGGGGTTCGGATTCGATGCTTCCGATTTCCTCATCCGTATTTACGAAGACGATTGGCTCTAGCGAAGGTTCTAATCCTGAGGAGCGGATGGCTTTCAGGGCAAAAACTATCTGGGTTAGGCCCCCTTTCATGTCGAATACGCCGGGTCCGCTAATTGCGCCATCTTGGAACACGAAAGGCATACTCTCTATGGATCCGATGGGCCAAACCGTATCACAATGTCCAATTAGCATTTGTTTTCCGGAATAGTAACCACCGGCCGGTCTGGCTAAGAGCTGCCCGCCACTATGCTTTCCGGGAAGTATTTCAATGGCGAAGCCAAGCTCACGCAATGTTTCCCGGAGAATCGCCAATATTACAGCTTGCGACTCGGGATTCGAAGACGGGGATTCGGCAAGCACAAGGCGGCGAAGGTATGAAACCATCTCCGCCTTCCCCTCCTGAAGAAAGGAGAGAATCCGCTTTTCTGGTTTCTGCGTAGAGGCGTTCACTCAGCTACTGCCTATGGCGATATCTCTGCTTAGAATTCTTGTTCTTCGATGGCTGCGATAGACCCTACCAGCATCAAGAGTATCAGCCCAAGGGCCATGGCTAGTGCTCCGCCATTTATAGCGCCATCAAGGTCCAGAGATAGAGCGCTTGCCCAGTTTACCAACCCAGATGGCGCTATCACACCATAACGGGGAAGGACGCCTGCCGCCAGCATGACGATCCCCCCTAGGGCGGAGATACCGGCGGCTGCGGCCGTTGATTTTCCAATCGAACTCCCTAGGAGGGTTACTGCGGCAAAAACCATGAGCCAAACGAATAACAGTAGATTAGCCACGACGAAACCCATTGCTGGAAGACTTTCAAATAGGTAGAACGTATAGTAATAGGCCGCGAACCCGGCCAAGATAATGGATAGCAGATAGACCAATCCCTGGGCCAGGTATTTACTAACGATGAAGCTCCATCTGGGAAGAGGCTTACTTAGCACCATTGCCGCTGTTCCCTTTTCCTTCTCGCCTACCACAGCGCTCATTCCTAGCAGGATCACCAGGATGAAGCCAAATTGAGTCAAGTTGCTAAAGTATTGACCCATGGCATCGACAACCGATGGTTCGGGGATCAGCTCAGCGAACTGCGCCGCCTCCTCGAGGCTAGATATTAGCTCCGGCGTAAATTTGGCAACTAGAGGAGACAGCATACCAAATACAAGGAAAATGGCAACAACTATCAAAATGCGCTTCGTCCGCCACTGAAAGAGAAGCTCCTTGCGAAAGATCGTCCCAAACACGGCTAATTCAGACCGCAAGCTGTTGCCAGATCCGGCCATTTCATGGGATTCCTGAGATCGTTGTCGCCAGATCCAAATCGCGCCGGGCAAGATCAATGTCAACAAGATGAGCTCGACGGGCCATGGACTTTCAAACCACTCAGTACCCATAACGGCGACGCTGTCCAGAAGGGCATGGTAGAGGATGGCGACTAACACATAGAGCCATTGGCTTTTGATGAAGGCGGTAAGCACTATAACCGATAAGGTGACCTGCGCAGTTATCGCAATCAAACGTTCTACCAGAGGTGCAAAAGCGATTAGCGGCGTTTGATCAATCAAATCTAGTTGCTGTTGCAGAGTGGCATACTCTTGGGCCGAAGCCCCTTGGGGGAAAAGTCCCACCGTATCCACGTTCCAGAGGGCACTGATGCCAGCAGCCATTATTACTCCGACGAGAATGGCCTCGATACCACCATGACCTAAGCCCATCATCAAGCCATCACGGTATCTTCTGGCTCGGGGAAATAACCGATAGCCCACAACCCGGCCAAACTCCTCTGTTAGACCGGCGGTGAGGCCGAGTACTATCGCCATCGCTACGAGGGCGCTGCCCTCAGGCCTATCTGCAGGCAGGACTCCGATACGCGCCAGCAGTTCATTAAGGAGAACGCGAACAATTTGAGCTCCCGTAAAAGTCAGCACACCGACGATGAAGTACAGCCAGGGCACTGAACGCCATCGCCGTAATATGGATGCCAGTATGAATGGCAGAGTTACAATTAATAGTGCGGAGAGTGCAAATGGCCAGTAATTCATCAGCTAGATTAGATCAATGTCCCTTCTAACTGCTTATTGCCAGGAATACTTCTTCCAGACTCGGCCGGACCCATTCGTATCGAGAGAGAAGAAGCTCACTATCGGCGATCAGCTGCAACAGTGTTGTCTTACCCTGGATTCTGTCTGAGACGGTGACGCGGACGATGAACTCTTCCTCACTGACGGATTCAACCCAGTCCAAGGACTTGATCTGGGATAGGAAAGAATTCAAACCAGCCCTGTTTTGGTGCTCAAACTCCAAGAGGATTACATCCGATACATAGCGCGCTAGAAGACTATCTCTCTTCTCAACCAGCAGGAGCTCACCTTCCTGGATGACTCCAAGGGTATCACATACGCGCTCTACATCCGCCAGAATGTGGCTGGACAGAAATATCGTCGTATCACCCTTCAGTTGACCTATAAGATCTAGGACATCTCGTCTACCGGCCGGATCGAGCGCGCTGGTCGGCTCATCGAGAAAGAGAACAGACGGCCGGTGAATCAATGCCTGGGCCAACCCCAATCTTTGCCGCATTCCTTTCGAGAAACCGCCGATTCGCCGTTTTGCGGCCGTATCTAGGCCGCATAATTGTAGCAGCTCGATGGTGCGTTTCTCCAGCTCATCCGAACTGATGCCAAACAGCCGGCCGATATAAAGGAGATATTCCTGAGGGGTCATCCAAGGATAGAAAGCCGGAACTTCTGGCATGTAACCAAAATATCGCTGCGCGGCGGTGTCACGATTAGTACTTTCGATCCCGTTTACCCAGGCGCGTCCGCTAGTCGGCCTGGCAAGTCCCGTGAGCAGACGTATGGTCGTTGTTTTACCGGCCCCATTCCGGCCGAGAAAGCCGAAGACAGATCCTTGATCCACCGAGAGATCAAGAGCCTGTAACGCCTTAACAGAGCCATACGTCCGGCTTAATCCCTCACACCGAATTGCGACCATGCTACTCATCCTCGCGACCAACCAGGAAGTATATGATTGGTCCGATCATATTGATTAAAAGAATGACGAATACCCACAGCCACTTTGAACCCCTGGTTTTTTCTCGATGTACGAGATCCCAAAAAGCGGCGATAATCAGGGCTAACTGGATCAGAATGATGGGGATCAGCAAAGGTGCATATTGCGATAAAGCGTCGACTATCTCGTTTTCCATCAGCTAACTCTACTTCTACTCAATGAAACGTATTCAACCTATACGGGCTAGAATTTTCTCAAATCACAAGCGCGCTGAATTGTTTGTTACCAAGGCGACCATAGCCTCTGTAATTGAAACAGAATGATCCCACCGTCCGTTCAATAGTCAAGAATCGCACAGGGACGCTGACGAACCCCTACACATGCAACATCTGTCCAATTCATATAAACTTGATTGCTGTGTTCTTGGTGCTTCTTATTGAGGGAAAGTGATGAGAATTCACAAATAAGGGGCAGAAAGATTCATAATCGTTGACCCGTCTTAATGGGAACAGAGCTGGAGGTGTATGAAGAGATGCGTAATCGTTTCCATCTGATTAGCTATCCGGTGCAAATAATATGTCAGGAGTAATATCGGCCGGAGATGCGGAGACATCTGCAGCCGGCGCGAAAATTCTTAGAAGGGGTGGAAACGCCGTCGACGCGATTGTCGCCGCGGCCTTCGTTTCATTTATCGCTGAAGTGGGTGTGGTTCACCTGGGAGGTAGTGGCGTCGCCCAGGTATTTAAACCGGGACGGAATGGCCAAAGTAGTAGCTCTACGGTGTATGACTTCTTCAGCACCATGCCGGGGATAGGCCGGTCGCAGCTACCGGGACGATTAGATTTCGAAAAGGTGACTATCGACTTCGGACCAACCACCCAGGAGTTCTACCTGGGAAGGGGTTCTGTCGCGGTCCCCGGCAATATCGCGGGATTATGTCTACTAGCTGAGGAACACGGTCTGATGCCGTTGCAAGATCTCCTGGAACCGGCCATTAGCTTGGCTCGAAATGGCGTTGGTCTTTCCGAATTTCAGGCTGACACCTGCAATTTGCTGCGACCCATTTATACTCACACAGATGATATGAGACAGATATTTATGAAGAACCGGCGGATGATAGCCCCCGGCGAACGAATGTTTATACCCCACCTGACGCGGACGCTAGAGGAGCTGGCCGCCGGGGGAGAACAATACGCGAGAAATGGTGGACTGGCCCAGGCCATTGTGGCTGACCAGCAAGAACAAGGCGGCCTAATAACGGCGGCCGATCTGCAGCAGTTCAAAGTCGGCCGGCATCAACCTATATCGGTGCCATATCGGGATTATGAAGTTCTCCTCCCTCCTCCTAGTTCGAGTGGTGGTGTTCTAACAGCTTTCACCCTGCAACTACTAAGTCATTTTGAGGTTGATCAATACCCGCGTCACTGCGTAGAGCATCTGCAGTTGTTGTTTGAGGTGATGGCGGCGACGACTAGAGCTCGACCGCTCTGGGACAGTCTCGCCGCAGAATACAGTAGCGACGAAGCTCTAGCCTATTTTCTCCACTCTACCTTCGTCGGCCGATACGTTGATGAGGTGAAGAAAGCTCTCTCAGGTGACACGAGTTTTCCGGTCCTTTCAGAGCCATCACCAAGACCTGATACCAGCCATATCAGCGTGATTGATGGTGATGGCCTTGCTGTGAGTCTGACAACGACCGCCGGGGAATCGGCCGGCTACGTCGTCCCCGGCACCGGCTACATCCCTAATAACATCCTCGGAGAGGAGGACCTACATCCGGCGGGTTTCCACACTTTACCTCCTGGAAAGCGGATCAATACGATGATGACGCCAACTGTCGTCCTATGCGAGGGAAAGATACGATTGGTAGTTGGAAGTGGAGGAAGCATTCGCATCCGCAGCGCGGTCATGCAAGTTCTGAGTAATCTGCTCGATTTCAAGATGAATCTGAATAAGGCAGTAAATTCGGCCCGGGTCCATCTGGAAAAGGGTGTGTTTCAATGCGAATACGGCGTCGATCCCGGGGCGATGTCCGATCTGGAATCCATGGGATACCGGCTAAACCGCTGGGAAAAGCGGAGCATCTATTTCGGAGGTGCGCACAGCGTTTCGCGGACGCCCTCTGGCAGGCTTTTTGCGGCCGGTGACAGCCGCAGAGGGGGCTCGGTCGAGGTCGTCGACTAGGCTACTTGGCTAACCGCTGGCCTGGATATCTACGAGCATCGGGAAAAATGTATCTCTTTCCATTGACTCGAAATTGTCCGGAGTCGATTCAGCCCAGGCTACCAGGGTTAACATTGGATCCAAGGGTATCATGATGAATCCCCACAGTGGTTCGCCGTCCGGATCACTATAGGAATAGTCGTTTCTCATCCACGTTGTTTCGCCAAGTACCACTTGATAAGCCTCGCTGACTGCAAGATCTGGCGCTCCTCCAGTAATCTTTGATGTCCAGAGAGAAAGCAAGTCACCGGTACTACCCGCGCTCTCGTTTATCCCCCGTAGGGCGATGAAGCTGTATCCATCTTTAGCGACGAATTTGTGCCAATCGGCGTTGGCATGGTTGTACAAAAAGGAGGTGCCAGTCGAAAGGACATATCCATCTATCTCCGCGTCCACCCAGTTTCCAGGATGTTCGTCGCGATTGATAGGTCTTATGACCAGCGAATCCACGATTATTCTGGCTGTATCCAGCAGGTGTTCTTCGTCGAAGGAGAGACCTTCAAGGTCGATCACGTGGCCCCAACTGCCACTTACAATGGCCAGAAATACACCTGTATGTTGGCCAACCTCCGATTCGTATCCATAGGCCGTCCACGATGTATTGATCTCGCCAACGGCGACGGCCTCTTCATAAAGTATCTGGATGTCACCATATGCTTCCAGTACCTGGGCCCTGAAGTCACTTGAAATGGTACCCCACAACCCGGGCTCGGAGACTATCGAAAGAGTAAGCGAGCTATCAGGATCTTGGCCAAGCACCAGCCCATTCTTATGGATCGGCCCCGGCCACTTCTCGGGGAGTCGAAACTGGTAACCATAAAGAGGATTGATATACGTCTGCTGGCCGGGCACGAGATTCGCGTTTTCTACTGTGAACTGGCTGCCCGGATCACTGTCCCCACTATTCAGGAAGAGGGATCGATAGTTTAGTTGGTAGCGACCATCCGGTAACGGCCGCTCTTCGAGAGATAGATCGCCGTTTTCATCAAAGATAAGGATGGTGCCTGTCTCGACAGAAGCAATTTGGTCGCCGTCTAGATAGGTGATCTGTGTTTGGAATATATCGCCTGGTCGGTGTTCCAAAGGGACACCGCTGTTTGCATCAACGACTCCAGTTAGGACACCATCAGCCAGATCAAAAATGAGGTAGGCGTCACTAAGAGTATCTGATTCGGAGGGTCTAATCTGTCCTTGAACGCGACCTTGTCCGGCTACGAACTTCTCCAAGTAAACGAAATCCCCGGCCGATCCATCGCTAAGAAAGCTTCCCTGGGGCACCCAGATTTGCAGGTGCTCGTGAATACCGGGTTTGATCAAGGAATCGGTGGCACCGGCCGGTCCTTGGGAATTTACCGGCAAGTGATCGACAAGCAGTACCCGGCTGTCATCCTCAATTCGCGAAACCTCTAGGGTAACAGAGAGCGGTATTAAAGTTGTTATCTCCAGACCAATGAATGCCGGATTTTGTCTGCTGACCACCTCGGTACTGGCGTACACTTTCTCAAGGTGTGGCGCCGGCAAGAGATTCACAGACCCATCATAGCGGGGCTCGAGGTGAGCCGGCGTCGAAGTCGGAGGAATCGGGATATCAGTCGGCGACGCCGGTACCGTCGCTCTTGGCGCGATAGTCGGAACATCTTCTCTCTTATCCCGGCAGGAAATAACCAGGATCGAAAGTAGGACCAGTATCGTGACGTTCTTGATAAAATTCATGAGGTCAAGGTGATCGATAAGCTGTGTTATTTGGAGACGCTCACGGACCATTAGTTAAGCCCCAATCTCAATAGGATTAGCTTTCGCCGTTCTGATCTGATACGTCCTCTCCTTTGTCCGGACCGGATCATATCCAGCCTAAAAGTTTTTGAGAGTCTGCTCTGCTTAACCAGTATTTAGCTTTCTCTCACTAGTACGACAAAGGCGTTGTTGTCTCCCCCAGCCGTCTTGATTTGCCAGCCTGCGTTTACCAGATTGGTAAGGGTTTCAACAGCTTCGGCCGTATTTTTGCGGACCGGATGTTTTACCGTGTCGGCCTGAAGGCTTGGATTGAAGCGTACGATCTTTACCTCTTTCATGTATCTATCCTTGGCACATTTGATGAGTCAGTTTCGGCAAAGAATATGACTGAAAAAAGTATGCCCTCAAACTCAGGACTAATATGGCTTAGATCGGCCGACTAATTAATATTCCTTAGGCCTTGATTTGTTTAAGGTCAGGACTTGGCCAATGCTAGCCGGTCTGCTTCAGAGATCAGCCAATTCGAGCCGGCAACGACAGGTGGCAATCAGGCGGAATGGGCATAAACCTAAATTTACCGACAGTAGTCTCCTATTCCATCCTCGCAGAAGACGCGCCGACCATGATGTACAAAGCATACACTATTTCAGCAGATAGATTATAGTTTTTAGCAGTCCGCACCACTCCGTCCTGGTGGATAGCGTAACCCTCGAAATGCGTCGCTAGTTCGCAACATCGTGCGACATTGCTTCGCAGTAACAGAATTACAAACGTGTTTGATATCTCCCCAGATAGCTCTCGATGAACTACCTGGGGGATATATAACTCGTGTCGTCCTCACTTTTTGAAATTCAATTGTTGAAGTGCCAATATGCCACGTAACATGTTACAGTCCGAGATCGGAAGGTCGATATCGGATCTGTCTGTATGATTATGTTAACCTGTGTTCTTGTTTCGCATGTGCTGGTAGTCATTGTACGCTTGACAGTCCAATTTTCTTCAGCAACTACTGCCGAATCTTCGTCGTTTTTTCAGACTGATCCGTAACGCTGTATAATTCGCGGATTGTCTGGATCTTTGTCCCATTCCAGCGGTAAACGTTGGATCAAGAAACGAAGCTGAATGTTCGAATATACCGGCAACCTCCATATTCATACGCCTTTCTCCGATGGGGCGAAATGGCATGCCGAAATCGCGGAAGACGCGATCCGAGCCGGACTCGACTTCATCATCGTGACCGATCACAACCTGTGGGTATCTGGTGTAGAAGGGTATTAC
>JBARZW010000001.1:0-1886 GCA_049650305.1 Promineifilaceae bacterium (SeqCode) | reverse complement strand
GCCGAGTGTCCCTCACGGGGTCATAGGCGGATCCGGTCCAATCGAACACTTTATCTTCAGGGCTCCGGCTGTTGATGACAGACAGATCCTCCGTCTGATGCCGGGATCAGCCACCGGCAGCGACACCTTGGATCATCGGGATGTAAACGAGGAATGGGGGTTTCGCGCCTCGATTGCAGCGCATCACAATCAGAATTGCTGGCTGATTGGCATGGGATCGGCCCGATTTTGGTCGACGCATTTTTTGTTCGCCTACCTGGATTATCCGACGGTCGAGGAGGCTATTGCCGGTGCCGGAACCCGGCACCGGCTTCACCTGCATAGAAGTTCCTGGGAGTACTACGCCGGTCTAGAGGGCATGATGAAGCTCCAAATAGAGGCAGATACGGTATCCGTCGAGGCGGGACAATTGCTTGAAGTTCGCTCGGGTATGAAGCACGTTATGGCGGGACGCCGGGCACCTTATCGCGGTTTCACCTTCCGAGTACCTGTCATCGCCGATAAGGAATTGTTCTAGGGATTGGAGGTTGAGTCTAGGAACGCAGGACCCTTCCACGAAAGTCAGAAGACGCGTATCTCCGGCGAAAGACTACCTGCAAGACAAGGTTACGGTGTTAAATCATTGATGCTATACTGTTCGCGTCATCCAGCATCCCTGATGATCAAAATATTAGTTTACCAATCAGCGGGGTAGATATAAGGCTTGGTGGTAGGTCACCAATGGACGAGGGCGTTCGACCACGAATCGATAGTCTTCAGCGTAATATCCGATCATCGCGATGCATTCTTTAAACACATTGTCAATATCATTGCACGGAGAGTGAGATGATGACTACCAGAAGATTACCAATCATCGCTGTGATGCTAACGCTTATCATCCTGTTGCTAATGATCGCCGCAAAGCCTACATCCCAGGCGATTCAACCCGGCGTGAATTCATCCGAGTTAGCGGTAGGAACGATTGGCTATCGAGGTGTACTTTCCTTCACACATGGCGTAGCCAGCGGCGATGTTTCCGCTACAAGTACCCGGCTTTGGACGAGGGTCAACCAGACGGCGACATTAACCTTGGAGGTTTCGCTTGAGCCGGATTTTAGCTCGCTCGTATTTACCTATACCACACCCGTTTCCTCTACCACAGACTTCACGGCTATGATTACAGCCCAGCCGCTGCAGGCCGGCGCAACCCATTATTATCGTTGGCGCGGGCCAGCAATAGCCAGCTCGGTTGGTAAATTCAATACGGCGCCCATGTCAAACATCGCCGCCGATCTTCGTTTCGCCTTTTCGGGCGACTCTGATGGCACCCTCGTAGGTGGTCAGACCTTCTACAACAATTTTGAAGCATTGGATTCGGCGAGGCTTAACGATCCGGATTTCTTCATCTATCTGGGTGACATCGTGTATACAGATTCACTGTTGCGGCCTTCACCGGCGACGACCTTGCCGGAATACAGAGAAACCTACAAGGAGAACCGGCTGGTCCAGGCTCTACCTGATCTTCTCGCGTCCACATCCACTTTTGCCATTTGGGACGATCACGAGGTGATGAACGACTTCGACGGTCAAACCGTCAATCAGACCCAATACGCTAACGGACGCCAGGCGCTGCTTGAATACATGCCAATCGACGATGCCAGTCTGCCGTCAGATCCAAGCTGCGCGGGTGATCCGCTTTATCGACAGTTTTCTTGGGGGTCGGAGGCAGACATCATCATCCTTGACGAGCGCTCATGTCGCAGCGAAGATGTTGAGTCCATTTGCCAGATTTTCCCCGGAATTCCCGATCCGGTGCCAACGCTTCCCCCTGAGATACGCCAGGAATTCGGGGACCTGGGGTTGCCTGCAAATCCACCAACCGGTTGTCTCGATGCAGTAAACGATCC